>NZ_JAALDU010000188.1 GCF_014145015.1 Dietzia sp. E1
GCGATGAGTCCGACGACGGTGGCTCTCATACTTCTCCCTCCGCGGGAACGCGGTGCTCCCCACTCAGCCGTTCACTTTGACACTTGGTGGCGCCACTGTGAAGAGCGTCGAACACATAGTAATAGCGAGACGGGTCACACCGGAAAAAAATGTGTGACCCGTCCGCTATCGACCGTGTGGGGGAGCGTCAGCCCAGGCGCTCCTTGAGGGCGGCGAACTGCTCGTGGACCTCGGCCGGGACCTTGGGGCCGCAGAACTCGAGCCACTCGGTGATGAGCGGCAGCTCGCGACGCCACTCCTCGGGGTCGACGGCCAGGGCGGCCTCGACGTCCTCGAGCGGGGTGTCGAGCCCGGTCATGTCGATGTCGGAGGCGCGGGCGGTGAGGCCGGCGGCCGTCTCGTCACCCTCGACGCGACCCTCGATGCGGTCGATGACCCACTTGAGCACGCGGCTGTTCTCGCCGAAGCCCGGCCACAGGAAGCGACCGTCGGCACCCTTGCGGAACCAGTTGACCAGGAAGATCTTGGGCATCTTGTCGCCACCGCGGGCGCCCATGTCGACCCAGTGCTGGAAGTACTCGCCGACGTTGTAGCCGACGAACGGCAGCATCGCCATCGGGTCGCGACGCACCGCGCCGACCTGGCCCTCGGCGGCGGCGGTCTGCCCGGAGGACAGGGTCGCGCCGATGTACACACCGTGGTTCCACGAGTACGCCTCGCTGACCAGCGGGACCGTGTCGGCGCGCCGGCCACCGAAGAGGATCGCCGAGATCGGCACGCCCTCCGGGGAGTTGAACTCGGGCGCCGTGACGGGGCACTGGTCGATCGGCACGCAGTAACGCGAGTTGGGATGCGCGGCGTTGCCGGCCTCGCCGTCGCCGGTCGGGGTCCAGTCGTTGCCCAGCCAGTCGATGAGGTGATCCGGCGTGCCCTCGAGGCCCTCCCACCACACGTCGCCGTCGTCGGTCAGCGCGACGTTCGTGTAGATCGCGTTGCCCGGCTCCAGCGTCTTCATGGCGTTGGGGTTGGACGAGTAGTTGGTGCCCGGGGCCACGCCGAAGAAGCCGTACTCGGGGTTGACGGCGTAGAGGCGGCCGTCGGCGCCGAAGCGCATCCAGGCGATGTCGTCACCGACCACCTCGGCGCGCCAGCCCTCGATGGTGGGCTGGATCATCGCGAGGTTGGTCTTGCCGCACGCGGACGGGAAGGCGGCCGCGATGTAGTGGACCTCGTCGGAGGGGGAGATGAGCTTGAGGATGAGCATGTGCTCGGCCATCCAGCCCTCGTCGCGGGCCATGGCGGAGGCGATGCGCAGCGCGAAGCACTTCTTGCCGAGCAGGGCGTTACCGCCGTACCCGGAGCCGAACGACCAGATCTCCCGGGTCTCCGGGAAGTGGGTGATGTACTTCTCCTCGTTGCACGGCCAGGGCACGTCCTCCTCGCCCTCGGCGAGCGGGGCGCCCACCGAGTGCAGGCCCTTGACGTAGGCGCCGTCGGCGCCGATCTTCTCGAGGGCCGCGGAGCCCATGCGGGTCATGATCTTCATGGACACGACCACGTACGCGGAGTCGGTGAGCTCGATGCCCAGCTTGGGGTCCTCGGCGTCCAGCGGGCCCATGCAGTAGGGCACGACGTACATTGTGCGACCGCGCATGCAGCCGCGGTAGAGGTCGGTCATCTGCGCGCGCATCTCGGCCGGGTCGCGCCAGTTGTTCGTGGGGCCGGCGCCCTCGGCGGTCTCGGAGCAGATGAAGGTGCGCGACTCGACGCGGGCGACGTCCTTGGGATCCGACTGCGCCAGGAACGAGTTGGGCTTCTTCTCCTCGTTCAGCTTGACGAAGGTCCCGGCCTCCACCATCTCGGCGGTGAGGCGATCCCACTCCGCGTCGGAGCCGTCGGCGAAGACGACCCGGTCCGGCTGGGTGAGCTCGGCGACCTCCGCGATCCACGCGAGCATCTCGGTGTGATCGGTTGGTGCCTGACCCTCGAGGCCGGGAATGGTGGTGGTGGTCATCACAGCTCCTCGCGCGTGGTGCATGGTCTTGGTCACAGGGTATCGCCAACCGGTGCGGACCGCCGCGTCCGAGCCCCCGTTCGCGCCAAAATGTGAGGGATCCCTCAGATGTGGCCGTGGTCGATGCGCTCCCACCGCGCCGGCGGCGGGGGCGGCGAGGCCGGATCGTCGCCGGCCTCGTTGGTGAAGCCCCCGAAGGGTACTCCCTCGGCGGGGTTGGCCAGCCGCCACGAGTCGTAGCTGCCGTCGAAGCGCACGGTCGAGACGTGGTCGACCGTGCCGTCGCCGTCGACGTCCGTGTATACGGTCAGGCCGCGGTCGTCGCCACGCGTGACCGCCTCCATGAAGCCGTCCCCGTCGAGGTCCGCCTCGGGTGAGCCCAGGTCGAGGACCTCGTCTCCGACGGGGACGTGCAGCCCCAGCGACGACGGCTCGGCAAGTGGAGCGCCTTCCAGGCCGCAGACGTCCGGCGCGGTGTGGTGGTCGAACGGGTCCGGGCCGGCGAGTGGATCGGTCATGGCGACGTGCCCCCTGCAGTGGTGTGGGACCGGGCGGCCTGCTCGGTACGCATCCGGCGGATGCGCCGCTCGAGGTCGGTGACCCGGGGCCCGGGATCGTGGGCGAACCCGTCGGTGATCGTGGCCTCGGCGGCGAGGATCCGTGAGCCGAGGGACTGTTCGGTCTCGGCGCGCAGCGCCGCGAGCCTGTCGCCCACCGCGGCGACGGTGTGCGTGCGCAGCGCCTGCGTCCGGCGCACGGTGACGGTGACCCACCCCAGCGCCACGCCGCACAGCAGCGCCAGCGGGATGACGAGCGCCGCGGCGCCGGGCACCTCGGCGAGCGGGGCCA
>NZ_JAALDU010000018.1 GCF_014145015.1 Dietzia sp. E1
AGGCAATAGCGATGGCCCCCAGTGAGACGAATATTCAATCCTCACGAAGAGCAGCGTGATTTCGCGAAATCCGTTGACGATTTCTCCGCACGCGAGGTCGGCAGCGCCGAGAAGCGGCGCGAGCTCACCGCCGAGGGCGGAACGCACTCGCCCGAGATCTACTCCAAGATGGCCGACCTCGGCTGGCTCGGACTGACCGTCCCCGAGGAGTACGGCGGGTCCGACGCCGGCGCCGTCGAGCTGTGCCTGCTCCTCGAGCACCTCCTCAAGGGCCTCGCCCCCATCGGCGGCATCGGCCCCACCCTCATCACGGCCGCCGCCTACCAGAAGTTCGGCAACGAGGAGCAGCGCAAGCGCGCCCTCGAGCTGGTCGTCAAGGGCGGCACCCTGTCCATCTCCATGTCGGAGCCCGGCGCCGGGTCCGACGTCGCGGCGCTGCGGTGCAAGGCCGAGCGCGACGGCGACGACTGGGTGATCAACGGCCAGAAGACCTGGTGCTCGAACGCCCACTTCGCCGACCGCATCCTGCTCGTGGCCCGCACCGACTCCTCGGGCAAGAAGCACGAGGGCATCACCATGTTCGACGTGCCGGCCGACATCGAGGGCCTCCAGATCACCGGCATCGAGACCATGGGCGGCAAGGAGGTCAACGACCTCTACTTCACCGACGTACGCCTGCCCGCGGACTCCGTGGTCGGCGAGGTCGGCGGCGGCTGGAAGCAGCTCATGGCCGGCCTCAACACCGAGCGGCTCATCCTCGCCGCCATGCAGCTCGGCGTGGCGCAGCGCGCGTTCGACGACTGCCTGGACTTCATCAGGGAGCGCGAGCAGTTCGGCCGCCCCGTCGGGACCTTCCAGGTCATCCGTCACCGCATGGCCGATCTGGCCACCGAGATCGAGGCCACCCGGCTGCTCGTCTACGCGGTGGCCAAGAAGGTGGACGAGTCCGATCCCGATGCCCTGTTCCCGCGCGAGGCGTCCATGGCCAAGCTCAAAGCGACCGAGCTGAGCAAGCGCGTCACCCTCGAGTGCATGCAGTCGATGGGCGGCTACGGGTACGCCACCGAGTACGGCATGGAGCGCATGGTCCGGCAGGCCGTCGTCTCCACCATCTTCGGCGGCACCAACGAGGTCCAGCGCGACATCATCGGCAAGACCCTCGGGTTATGAGCGCCGCCAGCACCGGCTCCGCCGCGACCGGTACCGGGACCGGGACCGACACCGGTGGAGCCGCCGCCGAGCTCGACCGGATCCGCGCGCTGGGCACCGTCCCGTCCGAGCGCGTCTCGACGCTGTGGGACGCCCTCGAGCCCGCCCGGGTCGACGAGATCGGCGGAAGCCGGTGGCGGGGTACAGGGCTGGACACCGGCCACCCGATGTACGGCACTCTCGGGACGATGCGCTGGTGGGGCAAGGACTTCACGCACGCACGGAAGGTCGATCCCATCCTCGTCACCGACGAATCCGGCGAAATCGTGCCCGATACCTCCGCGACCGGGGGCGGCGGGGCGTCGCTGTGGGAGGTCTCCTTCCGGGGACACCCCACCGCCTCCATGGTGTACGACCGACTGCCGGTGATCGACCACTTCGCCGTCGTCACCTCCGGCCCGGACGGGCGACCCACCACCCTCCTGGCGGTGATGAACGGACGCGGCACCGTCCACGAGGGCGAGCACTTCTGGTTCGTCCTCGAACGCGACGGCTGACACCCGCCGACGCCGGGGAAGCCTCGCGGCGGGTCCCGCCCGACTTCGGGTGCGGGGCCCGCCGCCAGACCCCACAATGGGCCGCATGACCCGAAGCACCGAACGCCCGGTCCGCATCGCCGTCCAGCTGCAACCGCAGCACACCCCCGACTACGCCCTCCTCCGCGATGCCGTCCGGCGGTCCGAGGACGCAGGCGTCGACGTGATCTTCACCTGGGACCACTTCTTCCCCCTGTACGGCGAACCCGACGGCGCCCACTTCGAATGCTGGACACTGCTCGCGGCGTGGGCCGAGCAGACCGAGCGCGTCGAGCTCGGCGCCCTCGTCACGTGCAACAGTTACCGCAACCCCGAACTGCTCGCGGACATGGCGCGGACCGTCGACCACATCTCGGGCGGGCGCCTCATCCTCGGCTTGGGCAGCGGCTGGTTCGAACGCGACTACGTCGAGTACGGGTACGAGTTCGGCACCAAGGGCTCGCGCCTCGACGAACTGGGCCATTCGCTCGATCGGATCGAGCAGCGCTTCGCCAAGCTCAACCCCGCACCCACCCGTGACATCCCCGTCCTGCTCGGCGGCGGCGGGGAGAAGAAGACCCTCCGGCACGTGGCGCGCCACGCGGACATCTGGCACTCGTTCGTGGACGTGGAGACCTACCGTCACAAGTCCGAGGTGCTCGCGCGGCACTGCGCGGAGGTCGGGCGGGACCCCGCCGAGATCGAGCGCTCCACCGAGATCGGCGGGGCCAGCACCCCGGACGAGGCCCGGCGCATGGCCGACGAGCTGCACGCGGAGGGCATCACCCTGTTCACCGTGGGGCTCAACGGCCCCGACTATCCGCTGGATCTGGTCGAGTCGCTGGTCGCCTGGCGCGACGGGCGCTGAGGACGTCCCGGTCTCCCAGATAATCCGCTACGCAATGTCGGGATCCGCTACTCCTATCGGGGTCGCGGATCCCGATCCCGGGTAGCGGATTTCCGCCGCAGGTCCGCCGCAGGTCCTGAGGACGAAGATCCGCCTTCTCAGCCCGCGCGGACCGCCCTGTCGACGCGCCGCCACGTGCGGAACGTGAACCACGAGATGACCAGCATGAGCACCAGGACGAACGACGCGAAGATCGACGGTCGCCCGGTGAGGATCAGGCCCGCCGCGTTGACCAGCGCGAGCACGGTGAAGAAGGCGACGAACCCGCCGATCACCTCCAGGCGCTGACGGGAGGCCAGCGCGTCCGAGCCACTGCGACCCCGGGCCACCCGGTCACTGCGCGCCACGGCGATCAGCTCTTGAGGCCGCCGGCGGTGAGGCCGGAGATGATCCGCCGCTGGAAGAGCAGCACCATGATCACCAGCGGCACGGTGACGAGCGCCCCGGCGGCCATGATCGCCGCGTGCGGCGGGATGTACGGGTTGACGCCGGAGAAGCGGGCGATCGCCACGGTGACGGGCTCGGTCGCGGTGGTGGACAGCTGCTGCGAGAGGATGAATTCGTTCCACGTGATGATGAACGCCAGGATCGCGGTGGTGAACAGCGCGGGCGCCGCGAGCGGCAGGATGATCTTGATGAACGCCTGACCGCGGGTGGCGCCGTCGACGCGGGCGGCCTCCTCGAGCTCCCACGGCAGGTCGTTGAAGAACGACGTCAGCGTGTAGATCGTCAGCGGCAGCGCGAACGAGATGTTGGGAATGATGAGCGCCTGGTAGGTGCCGATCCAGCCGATATCGGTGAACAGCTGGAACAGCGGCGTGACCAGGGCGACGCCGGGGAACATCGACGCGGCGAGGATGAGACCGGTGACGAAGAATTTGCCGCGGAAGTCGACCCGGGCGAGCGCGTAGGCGGTGAACACGCCGAAGGTCAGGGCGAGCGCGGTGGTGACGGAGCTGATGATCACCGAGTTGATGATCGCGCCCAGGAAGTTGTTGCCGCCGTCCGTGGACAGTGCCTCGCGGAAGTTGTCCAGCGTGACGTTCGACGGCAGCGGGCTGGCGGAGAACACGAACCTGTTGTCGCGGAACGCCGTGACGAGCATCCAGTAGAACGGCGCGAGTCCCCAGATGAGGATGAGCAGGGCGCCGACGTAGGTGCCCGCGGTGCGGCCGAGGGGCTTGCGCGGGGGCTTGAGGTCCCGGTCGTCGGGACGTCGGTCCGGGCCGGAGGTCGACGACGACGAGGTGGTCGTCGGCGTGGCCGGCGAGGTGCTGTGGTCAGGCACTCGGTGGCTCACCGGATCTCCTCCTTCTTGCCTGTGCGATCTTCCACGACGTTCGCGCCGAGGAACTTCACCATGATGTACGCGACGGCGAAGACCAGCAGGAACACGAGCGTCGAGATCGCGGATGCGCTGTTGAAGTTGCCCATCCTCATCTCGTTGACCACGAGCATGGACACGGTCGCGGTGGGCGAGTTGGAGTTCGCCGAGACCAGGATGACGGGCAGGTCGTACATGCGCAGCGCGTCGAGCGTGCGGAACAGGATCGCGACCATGAGCGCGGGCCGGACCAGCGGCAGGGTGATGCGGACGAACTGCTGCCACCGGGAGGCGCCGTCGACGCGGGCCGCCTCGTAGACGTCACCGGGGATCATCTGCAGTCCGGCCAGGATGAGCAGGGCCATGAACGGCGCGGTCTTCCACACGTCGGCGACGATGATGGCCACACGGGCGTAGAAGGGGTCGGTGGTCCAGGCGATGTTCGTGCCGAGGATCGTGTTGGCGATGCCGTTGGGGTCGAAGATGAACGCCCACAGTTTGGCGGTGACGGCGGTGGGGATCGCCCAGGGGACGAGCACCGCGGCCCGCAGGAGCGAGCGGCCCCAGATGCTCTTGCCCATGATGACGGCCATCGCGAAGCCGAGCACGGTCTCGAGCGAGACCGTGGTGACCGTGAAGAACAGGGTGTTGCCCATGGCGGGCCAGAAGTCGGTGGCCGAGACGCCGTCGGGGCAGGTGACGGTGCCGCCGCCGGGGGCCGGGCAGGCCTGCGTGAGCCAGTAGAGGTAGTGCTGGAAGCCGGCGAACCCGCCGGAGGTGAACATCCCGGTGGCGGGGTCGAGCCCGCGGTCGGCCATGAAGGACAGGTACACCGCGCGGACGATCGGGTAGCCGATCACCACCGCGAGGATGATCAGCGCGGGGCCCACCATCCACACCGGTCGCCAGTCGAATCTCTTCGCCACCAGCGGAGCCTGGGACTTCTCGCTCGTCGTCATCTCGCCGCTTCCTCGCCGGGTGCGCCACACCCTGTCAGGGAGACCGCTGGGCCCCGGGCTCGCACCCGGGGCCCATCGGCCGTTGTTCAGAGAGGGCCCGTCACTGAGCCTGTTCGATCGCGGCGCTCATGTCGGTGAGCGCCTGCTCGACGGTCTTCTCGTCCTTCAGTGCCGCGAAGGTGTTGTCCTGGATGGCCTTCGACAGGGCCGGGTAGAACGGCGAGACCGGGCGCGGCTCGGCGTTGTCCAGGGCGGCCTTGAGGGCCTCCATGTACGGGAACTGCTCCTGCAGCGCGGCGTCGTCGTAGATCGAGGACAGCACCGGCGGGAAGGACTCCTGCGCGAAGCCCATCTGGACGTCCTCGGAGATGAGGAACTCGAGGAACGCCTTGGCCGTGGCCTTGTTCTCGGAGTAGACGTTGATGCCGTTGTTGTAGCCGCCGAGCACGGACTTACCCGGACCGTCCGGGCCGAGGATCGGCGCGACGTCGAACTTGTCCACGACCTCCGAGGTCGGGTCGGTCTGACCCGAGTCGTACATGTACGGCCAGTTGTAGGCGTACATGGTGCGGCCGCCCAGGAAGGCCTGCGCGGTCTGCTCCTCCGTGAAGCTGTCGGACTTCATGGCGACGACGTCGTTCTTGTACGCGTCGACCAGCGCCGTGAGGCCGGCGCGGGTCTCCTCGCTGTCCAGCTCGGGGGTCTGGCCGTCGTCGCCGACGATCCTGCCGCCCCAGCTGTGGATGAACTGCGTGGCCGCGACGGTCAGGCCCTCGTACTGCTTGAGCTGCAGGTTGACGCAGTCGATGGCGGCCTCGACGGCAGCGCCGCAGGACTCGACGAGCTCGCCCCAGTTGGCGGGGGCCTCCGGCTGCAGGTCGGTGCGGTAGTAGAGCAGCTGCGCGTTGGTGTTCTGCGGCACCGCGTAGAGGGTGTCGTTGTAGGTCGCCGAGTCGACGGCGGCCTCGATCAGCCCGCTGGTGTCGACCTCGGTCTCACCCTCGATCGGCTGGAGCCAGCCGTTGGCCGCGAAGTACGCGGTGTCGGTGACGTCGAGCGCGAACACGTCGTACTCGCCGCTCTCCGTCTGCAGCGACTGCACGAGGGTGTCGCGCTGGCCGTCCTGCTCGGCGGGGAGCTCGTGGAGGGTGACCTCCTGGTCGGGGTTCTCCGCGTTCCACTGTTCGATGACGGGACGCAGCTTGTCCGTGTCGTTGCTGCCCATCGCGAAGGTGATGGGGCCGACGCCGGAGGTGCCGGAGCTCGCCTGTTCGCTGTCCTCCCCGCCCCCGGAGGAACAACCCGCGGCGACCACCGCGACGATGGAGGCGGCCGTCGCCGCCTTGAGGAACCTGCCGTGAACGGCCATGCGCTCTCTCCTACTGTCGTGTCTCGACTCCCGTCGGCGCGCGCCGAGGGGCAGCTGATCGACGTCGACTGTGACGCGGATCTCACTGAGGACCTGCTGAGCGTAACCCACACGACGGCGGCGGCGCGGGACCACGGCGATCATCGGCCGGGTCGCTCGCTCCCGCCGTCACGTGGGGTTCACGCAGGCGAGGTCACAGCGTTAACTGTAACAACAACAGATGTTGCGCGGCTTGACGGTTCAGCGGAGGCGGTCGCCGGTCTCCACGTCGAAGAAGCGCACCTCGCCGTCGAGCGCCTCGAGGTACACGGTGTCGCCCTTGCGCGCGTGCTCGCCGGACCCGGCGCGGTACACCACGGGGTGGCCGTCGGCGGTCGAGCAGTGGAGGTAGCTGTCCGCGCCGAGCTCCTCCACCAGTACGACCGTCACCTGCAACCCGTGACCGTCCTCGGCGATCCGCAGGTGTTCGGGCCGCACACCCACCGTGACCCGCGGACCCGACCCGGCCGGCACCGGCTCGCGGAAGCCCTCGAGGTCCACCGCGCCGTCGGCCACGGGCGCCTCGAAGAGGTTCATCGACGGCGAGCCGATGAACCCGGCGACGAACGCGTTGACAGGGTTGTTGTACAGCTCGCGCGGGGTGTCGACCTGCTGGAGCACCCCGTCCTTGAGCACCGCGACGCGGTCGCCCATCGTCATGGCCTCGACCTGGTCGTGAGTCACGTAGATCATCGTGGTGCGCAGGTCCCGCTGCAGCTTGGCGATCTGCGCACGCGTCGCCACACGGAGCTTGGCGTCGAGGTTGGACAGCGGCTCGTCCATGAGGAAGACCTGCGGGTTGCGCACGATCGCCCGGCCCATCGCCACACGCTGCCGCTGGCCACCGGAGAGCTCCTTGGGCTTGCGGTCCAGGTACGGCACCAGGTCGAGCATCTCCGCGGCGGTCTGGACCCGCTCGGCGATCTCCTGCTTGCTCGCCTTGGCCAGCTTGAGCGCGAAGCCCATGTTCTCGCGGACCGTGTAGTGCGGGTACAGCGCGTAGTTCTGGAACACCATCGCGATGTCCCGGTCCTTGGGTTCGGTACCGGTGACGTCCTTGTCGCCGATGAGGATTCGTCCGGCGGCCACGTCCTCGAGGCCGGCGAGCGCGCGCAGGGTGGTCGACTTGCCGCAGCCGGAGGGCCCGACCAGGACGAGGAACTCGCCGTCGGCGATCTCCAGGTCCAGCCGGTCCACGCTGCGCCGCGCGGCCCCGGGATAGATGATGGACACGTTCTCGAAGGTCA
Organism: Dietzia sp. E1; assembly: GCF_014145015.1. GTDB lineage: Bacteria > Actinomycetota > Actinomycetes > Mycobacteriales > Mycobacteriaceae > Dietzia > Dietzia cinnamea_A. The sequence continues at coordinate 7,570 of NZ_JAALDU010000018.1, forward strand.
CCGAGGCCATGAGCGGGTCTGTCCCTTCACCGGCAGGAACGTGCCGGACGATCCGAGATAGAGGGTGGACACGACGACTGTAGCGGCCCGCGCCGGAGTTCACCGGCACTGCGCCCACAGTTCATCCGGACGTTCACCGGGCGCGTCCGTCCGGTGGTTCTGCGCACCTAGCGTCACAGCGTCCGTTGAGCCGTAGATGTCTTCAGGGAGACTCGAATGTCCGTCCGCCGCCTGCTTCCGATCGCCACTCCGGGGATCTCCAACCGCCAGCACGTGACCTGTGTGTACAAGTGTGGAGACCAGTGCGCCGCCCCGGTGCCGAACACCTCCGACAACGCCTACTTCGGCGACATCGCCACCGAGATCAGCCGCCGCGGGGCGCTCAAGGCCGCGGGCGTCGTGGCGCTGGCGGTGGGAGCCGCGCAGGCCCTGCCCGCGACCGCCGCCGCGCAGGGTTCCGCGGCCACCGGCTCGCTCGGGGCCACCGGCTCGACCGGCGGCGCC
>NZ_JAALDU010000189.1 GCF_014145015.1 Dietzia sp. E1
GATCTCGCCGATCTTGGGGTAGATCTCCTCGGAGCCGACCACCGAGCACGGGATGATCGGCGCCCCGGCGGCCAGCGCGGTCGCGACGAACCCTCCGCGGCCGAAGCGCTGCAGGCGGTACCGGTCGGCGAACGGCTTGCCGAGACCCTTGAACCCCTCGGGCCACACCGCCACGACGTGACCGGCCTCGAGGAGTCGTTCGGCGTCGGCGGTGCAGGCGAGGGTCGCCCCGGCCCGCCGGGCGAGGGGCGCGGACACCGGCAGGGTCATCGCCAGGTCGGCGGCCAGCAGGCGCAGGGCGCGGCCTGCGTGGTCGTGGACGGCGACCGTGGTCATCATCCCGTCGATCGGCAGGACCCCGGCGTGGTTGGACACGATCAGCCCGGCCCCCTCCGCGGGGATGTTCTCGGCGCCGATCACCTCGACGCGGAACCAGTGCTCGAACAACGGCCGCCACAGGGGCAGCCACACGTGGGTGTGGAAATGCTCGTCGAACCCGAACTCGTCGACCTCGTACCCGCCGGTGATGCGGGTGGCAAGCAGTTCACCGGCGGCGTTGACGGCGTCGGCCAGGCCGGTCAGCGCGCTCACGTCCCCGGTCGCGAGCATCGTGTCGACGGTGCGGGCGAGGTCCCGGACGGGCGCCAGCACCTCGGCGTCGAGCGGCAGGACGTCCACGACCTGCCCGATCGAGGACCGCATGGAGGTCAGGAAGCGGTCGATGATCCGGCCGATCTCCGTGGCGGCGGCGTCGCTGCCGGTGGTGTCCCCGAGGAAGCCCTCCCCCACCATCCGGTCGCTGCGGGCGTCTCGGCGGCCCTCGCCCCAGCGGGGCCCGCCGAGGGGTTGGCTAAGGTCGAATTCCGGGCCCTTCACGGCGCCTCCTCCTCGATGCGGTCGGGCTCGAGCGGTTCTGACAGAGCGCCGATCGCCTCGAGCTCGTCGAGGGTGGTGTCCACTCCCGCGCGCAGCCGTGCGGCCACCGGCCCCGGGAGCAGGGAGGCGACCGTGGCGACTTTGCGTTCGACCGCCTCGCGGGTGACCAGGGGCTCGGCGCCGGAGTCCACCAGGTATGCCTGTAGCGCCTCCTCGGTGGAGTAGCGCGGGGTGAAACCGAACTCGGTGCGCATGCGTGTGGTGTCCATCGTCCGGCCGTACCGCAGGTAGCGCAGCTGCGACGTGCCGATGTCCCGCAGTCCCTGGCTCGACAGCAGCCGCGCCGCGAGCTTGAACGTCGCCGGCATCACCGGTAGCGGGATGTGCCCGGCGCGCCGGATGGCCTGCGTCAGGGTGAGCACCCCGTCCGCAGCGATGTTGTACGTGCCGGGCGTCGCGCCGAGCGTGGCGTGCAGCAGCGCGTCGAGGGCGTCCTGCGGGTGCAGCAGCTGGATGCGCGGGTCATACCCGGCCAACACGGGCGCCACCGACGGCAGCAGCAGCTCACCGACCACGGTGGGCTCGGGCAGGCCGAGGATCGCGGGGATGCGCAGGATGGTGACGTCGATGTCCGGGCGCTTGCGGGACATGCCGCGCACGTAACCCTCCACCGACAGGTGGTCAAGCGGGATGCCGCCGCTGGCGTGGCGGCGCGCGGCCATGTCCTCGCTGAACATCGCCGGGTCGACCCCCGAGGAGCCGTACACGGACGTCGAGGAGATGAGCACGAACCGCTTGACCGAGGCGGCCCGGCGGCAGGCGGCGATCACGTGCATCGAGCCCATGATGTTGGACTCCTTGACGGCTGCGCGACCGCCGGGGGCGAAGTCGGTGTGGTGCAGGCCGGCGTGGACGACCGTGTCGATGTCCGCCTCGCGCAGGATGCCCTGCAGACGCGGCGACTGGGGGTCGAGGCGCACGAATTCGGCGTCGCGCATGCGCCTGCGGTGTTGCGGCGACGGTTTGACCGAGTCGATCGCCAGCACGCGTTCGACGGAGTCGTTGCGCAAGAGCATGCCCACCAGGTGCGCGCCGAGATACCGGCTGC
>NZ_JAALDU010000190.1 GCF_014145015.1 Dietzia sp. E1
TCCGCCACCGCGCGGCCGGCCCACGCAGCCGCGCGAGCGCCCACCACAGCAGCGGCAGCACCAGGTAGAAGCTCATCTCCACCGACAGCGACCACGCGTGCGTCAGGCCCTCGACCAGCGAATCGGGCACGAACACCTGGGTGAGCGTCACGTTGGACATCCAGGTGGACACCGACGCGCGGGCGTTCTGCGGGATCAGGAGGAAGACCGCCGCGACCACCCCGAGGTAGGCGGGCAGGATCCGGACCAGCCGGGAGCGCAGATACTCCCGTGCCGGGCGGGCGGTGCCCGGGCCGCCCCGACGGGCGTGGAGGGCGTGCGCCCGCCACAGGAGGAAACCGGACAGCGCGAAGAACACGGCCACGGACAGGTCGAACCGGCCCCACACCCGGTGGACGAACGAGCCCGTGGAGGAGCCGGTCTGGAACGCGACGTGCGTCGTGAGGACCGCGAACGCGGCGACGGCCCGCAGACCTTCCAGCGCCGGGGCGAAACCGGTCGCGGACGGCAGAGTGCCGACTCGGTGGTCGGGGGTGCCGAATGCGTTCTTCATCACTGTTAATCTTCTCCTGATGATGGTCCGGCCGGGCAGGCACCCCGGCGGTTACCGGGTGGTAACCCGGCGGGCCCAGGGCGCGACACCAGGAGGACTAGGCGATGGCACGTCAGAGCAGTTCGGCCGGACGGAGGTCGTCGGTACCCGCACTGGTCCTCGTCGGGCTCGGCGCATTCCTCATCACTATGGCACTGGCTCTCGTGTTCTTCGTCGTGCCGGCGCAGAAGAAGACGCCGCTGGACATCAACTCCACCACCGTCACCGACACCGTGCCGGGCGCGGTCCTCGTGGGCGGTGCGCTCGCGTCCAACACGCCCACCGAGCTCAACGCCGACCGCGCCGAATGCCGGGCACCGGAGGCCCCCGCTGAGGGCGGCGAGGGCGCCGAGGGTGAGGGTGCCGAGGGCTCCGGTGAGGGCGAGACGGTCGAGACCCTCGACGGGCCCGAGGCCGACGACTCCGACGTGCAGTTCCCGGTCACGTGCTTCATCGACAACGACATCCCGATGTACTCGCAGCGTCGTGTCCAGGCCGTCGAGCCGTCTAACGCCGAGGTCATCACCATGCAGGCCGCGCAGTCGCTGATGCGTGAGGACAAGCAGGGCGGCGACGATGTCGAGGCGCTGATCAACGCCACGATCGACCGCGTGACCGTCGACCGCGTCTCGGCGATGCCCGTGGACGAGGCGACCAGCACCCTGCAGGTCGTGGCCGGCGGCTCCGGCGGTGACGACGCGCCGACGGGTTTCGTCCGCGAGGGGCTGCAGTACAAGTTCCCGTTCGACACCGAGCAGCGGGCCTACGACTACTTCGACGCCAGCACCTTCACCACCAACCCGATCGAGTTCGTCGGCGAGACCACCGTCGGCGGCATCGACGCCTACGAGTTCCGCCAGGAACTCGGCCCGATCGACATGTGGTCCTCGATCCGCGACCACTTCGCCTCGATCTACGACGGTTACGACCCCGCCGTCGAGTCGGTCCTCGCCAGCTACCGCCGCGAGGGCATGACCGCCGGGCAGTGGGGCCTCGAGGGCGACCCCGAGCGCGAGGTCGACATGCGCCGCTTCTACACCAACACCCGCACGGTGTGGGTGAACCCGGCCACCGGCCAGATCGTCAACGGAAAGGAGGACATCTTCCAGTTCTTCGCCGAGGACCAGGCCGAGGCCGACGCGTTCTTCGGCGACAAGGCCCGCATGGAGGAGGAGAGGACCGAGCCCACCCGCACGGCCGTCCGCTTCCAGTCCGGCTGGAACGAGGAGACGCAGCAGGTGACCCTCGCCGGTGCGCAGGACAGCGCCGACACGCTCAACACGTTCGGCCGAGTCGTGCCCGCCGTCCTGGGCATCCTGGGCCTG
>NZ_JAALDU010000191.1 GCF_014145015.1 Dietzia sp. E1
CATCAGAACCGCGCTTTCCGAAAGGCGTCCCAAACACGCCGCAGCTTCATACGTTCAGGTGACATCAGAATGACTTCCTCGATGGTTCACTGAGTCAATCATCAGCTAACCCGAGAAAGACAGAGGAGATCGAGGCACGATGTCCGACACTAAGACGCCGTTCTACTCGGAATTCCACGCCCTCGATCAAGGCGTCCGCGGGCGATATCTCGAGATATTCAACGAGATCGATGCACGCCCTTACAACTCGTCCGGGTTAGGGGAAGCTCTCGTCCACGCCTACTGGGATCTCGTCCAATGGGAACCGAGACGGCGATTCGAAATAAATGAACAGCGATACCTCGGCATGCGTAAGTCGATCGAGGCGATGATGGCGAACCAGCGGGAGTTCATCGCCGGGACCCTCGGCCAGTGCGAATGGTCGGTCTATGCGGACGGCGTCGCGGAACTGGCGCCGCTCGATCTGGCTTGTGAGCGCGACTGGTCCGTCGGTCCGATCGTCGATCTCACCGATGGGATATTCGGTCGCTCATTCGACGTCGACGGCGCGATCGCCGAGGCGCTTCAGCGTGCCGGCGCCCCAGACTCTGAGTCTGAGATGACCGCCGCGTCAAACGCAGAACTTAGTATTCGCAACGCGATTGTCAGAGAGGCCGTAGCGCTCGGCGAGAGAATTAACAATCCACTGTCTGCCGTCGTGCGGCGGGCAGCCCACCAACTCGCTGAACGCGAAGACGGCACCCGCGAGGACATATTCACCTGCCTTTCAGCACTGGGCCAGTTCGGGGTGATGACCATGGCCCGGTTGCTGATCGTTCGCGAGGAGATAGTCAATCAAGCGGCTCGCGCGGTGTCCTCCGGAGCCGCCCGGGAATCCGGCCTCAGCCTCCTGGAGGTCGATTCCACCGCTCGCGTCCACGCTGAGCGTCTGCGGACAGAGTCGGTGCCCTTCGCCGCATTAGACACGATCACTCGAACCGAGATTCGCGAAGTGACCTCCGGGTTCTTCCGTAAACGAAAAACCGAGCAGCACCGGGTACAGGAACCGATCGCGGTCGCAGCCTGGCCGCTTGGCATATCCCGACGGACGGTCGACAGCAATAACGGCTCCAGCCAGGACCTGCACGTGGTTCTACGTCCAGACGGGATCCTTGCCGTCGCACGGGTGACCGGAGGCGCTGCGGAAATCATCTACAGCGGGTCGTTTGCCGCCCTCCAGGTTGTGATGTTGGGAGGCGGCACATGGACGAAAGTCGACGAGCAGACCAGCGTGGCCAGCTTCCCACCGGAATCACCCATGTCGACAGTAGACGGGCTGAGGGCGCTGATGGATCTCTGCGCCCGACTAGGAACCGGGTGACGCTGACCAAGCGTCCCTCACCTCAGCGGCGACACGGTGTTGTTTCAACTGGCAAAGGAGATTCAGATGACAAACGTCGGGGCGCCCGGCCTCACCCGGGCAGACATCGAGCACATCCTGAAGGCAGACGCCGACATGATCTCCGTAGAACGCATCGGGGACGCGCCGGCACTCTGGAGGGTCACGTATTCGATCGACGGGCGACCACCGATCGAGATGATGATCGACAACGGGATCAACCAGATCTACGTCCAAGTGCTCATCCAAATCGATGCCGATCACATCTTCGAAGCCCTCAGCGCGCTGGGCCCCTACGCGACTGTCGGCCTGGCTGTTCTCAGCGACATGCTTTTCATCAGAAGTGCGTTCTACATCGAATTCTCGACCATGCACGCGTTCACTAACAGTTACCACGCTGCCGCCTTGGCCTATCTGCACTACTTGGACACCATCGCTCAGTGATGCGATCCGACTATGCGTGCGGGCCGCGGAGCCGCCTTTTCATTCACTACTCGGCACGGACGGAAGGACCACCGTGGCACTCTTCAGAACCGGAAAGCGCAAAAGCACAGCTCAAGCCGTGGGCGGAGAACGGGCACACCAGGCGAGCCCTGATCAGGCAGGTGCTGGCACCTCGGCCGCGGTCACGGAGCCGAAAATCACCCTGCCTCCCCCACTGATGATCACCTCGCGTGAAGACGCGGGCCACGCCCTGGACCAGGTCGGCGATCTTCAGCGGTACTTCGAGACCGGGGACATCACCGACTCTGAACTGCGGGAACTCGGCAACGCGGTGTCCAGCAGGGTCCAGGGCGTCGTCGACTACTTCGTCTCCCAGGGCATGGAGATCAACCTCTACTCTCAGGTGGTCGAACCGATCTCCGCGTGGGCCATCGGCAACCTCGCCCCGATGTGGATCATGGACCAGGGTGCCACTCCCCGAACCGCCGCCGCAAAGCACTCGTACTTCGTCATAGCCGAACTCATGACGAAGTACGCGAGGCTCAAGCCCAGCTGAACTGATTCCGGCCCGCCTCTCCACTCGCCCCCTCTGTGAACTCGGCACTTCGGTATGTCCTCCGAATACAGGACATACAGCAGCCGCCTCGACAGCTACTTTACTTTTTACGATCACTCTTAAGCCCAGAAAGGGGCTCAACATGAAGATTGCGTACGCGACACTCCCCAATGCCGACAAGCTCCCGCTCGTCGCCGCCGCCCCGATTCGACTGGAGATGAACGCCGGCGACGTGGAACCGACAGGTTTCAGCTACGACGCTCTGACCCAGTCCACGATCGGCACGGCTTCCGGCTCGTACTGCAACATCGACGAGAGCATCGGCGTCCCGTTCAACTCCAGCACCGACATGAAAAGCGACGACTGAGCTTCACCCTGTCCGCCCTAGTCGCAGGAGTACGCCGTGCCCTCCCCTCTCGTCCTGGTGATCACGAGCGAGCAAGACACACACGTCCACGTCGTTGGCGAGCTCCTCAGCGAGCGCGGAATCGACTGGGTCCGGCTGAATACCGATGACCTGTTCCGAAACACCCGGATGACGCTTCATCCGACCACGGCAACCGGACAGATTACGATTCTGGATAGTGGACTGACAGTTGACCTCGAGGCGGTCTCCGCGGTCTGGTACCGAAAACCCGAGACCCCGTCCACCTCGCACATGCAGGCCTCCGGAGGGCATTCTGAGCAATTCCTCGAGGCGGAAGCGTACGAGGCGCTTCTCGGGCTGTACGCGATGCTCCAGGATAAGCCGTGGATCAATAATCCACTCACCACCCGCTATGCACACCGCCGCTTCCGCCAACTACACGTTGCACGGCGGATCGGGTTCTTGACCGCCCGATCCGTCTTTGCCAACGATCCCGACGAAGTCCTCGCGTTCGCGGAGTCCGTGGACGGTCCGCTCGCGCTCAAGTCTCTCGGCGCCCTGGCCGTCACTGACCCGGTTGACGGAAACGTGGCTCACCAGTACGGGGTGCTCACTCGGACTATAGACCGCGACACCCTCGGTGAGCTCCGCGCGAGCATTGAGAACATGCCGACATTCCTCCAGGAGTATGTGGACAAACGGTACGACCTGAGGGTCGTAGTAGCCGGGCGGCATGTTTTTGCATGTCGGATCCACAGTCAGTCAGGAGAGTTGACCAGACACGACTTCCGAATCCAGACGAAGAACCTCCACCACGAAACCATTGAGTTGGAACCGGAACTCCGCGCTCTCCTGGGGCGCTACCTCGACGAGATGGGGTTGAACTTCGGCTGCTTCGACTTCGTCGAGGACGCCGACGGCACCCGGTACTTCCTCGAATGCAACCCCAACGGGCAATGGTTGTGGGTGGAGAAGAAGACGGGGGCCCCGATCGCCGCGGCGATCGCCGACCTGCTGGCAGATCTCGCCGGCGCCGCCTGATGAACGCGATTCGAGTACGCGATGCTCACGGGGGCCTGGCGGCCTTCGTGCACCCGGTTCCCGTCAGTGAATTCACCGAGGAACACTGGAGGCGAACACCACTTTTCTCTCACCGTAACGAGCGCGACTACTTCGCGGCGCTGCCCCGCCTCGCCGATCTCGACCTGCTGTTGGCGACTTCTCTGCACAGCTCCGTGCACAACCGCGGCAAGCTCGTGCGAAGCGGGCGGGACGGCGGGTACGCCGAAGAGCCGTTCCGGCTCCGGGCGGATGGCCGCTTGGACCTGCACCATGTCTTCGACAGATACGCAGGCGGCTTCACCGTGGTAACCAATCTCATCGAGCTCGCATCACTCCCGGCCGCTCGACTGTGCGCGGCCCTCGAGCGCGACACCGGGTTCAGGGTCAGCGTCAACGCCTACCTCACCCCGCCCCGGTCTCAGGGGTTCGGCGCACACTTCGACTCCCACGATGTTTTTGTTGTTCAAGTCGACGGTCACAAATCCTGGCGAGTGGCTACAGAACCCGATCCCTCGTCGGCACCGGGGATCGCCACCGCAGCCGACTTCCGGAGCTTCCGCGATGTCACGCTGCGCCCCGGCGACTCTCTCTACATCCCGCGGGGCCACGCGCACAGCGCTCATACCGAGGAACTGTCGTCGCTCCACTACACCTTCGGGCTCTCGGCACCCACGTGGGGCCAAATCGTGGCGGAGTCCGTCGAATCGCGCCTGCAGGGTGCCACGTCGTTCAGCGAGTTCGCGCCGCTGATCTCAGATCCGGCGGCCCGCGGTAGTAGCCTCGGTGCTCTGCCCGACCCCGTGGACGCTATGCCCACGCGCGAGGATCTCATCGCCTGTCAAGAGGCCCTGCGGTTCGATCTGCTCGACCGCCACCTCAGTTACTCCGGTCAATTCGTCAACATCGACGCCTGCGAGAGGCTCAGCGATATCTCGGTACTCGAACGCGTCGATAACTGGCCGATCTCCGTGTGTAGGCACCACTCGACGACCCAACTACGACTTGCCGGTCGAGTGGTTGAGTTCGACACGGTGTCGCCCGCTCTGGACTTCGTCGCCGCCCACCCGCGTTTTGCCGTCTCCGAGGTGCCAGGGAATCTGGCGGAGAATCTCCACATATGCCGACGGCTGGTCGTCGAGGGAGTGCTTGCCGTACAGCAACCCTGAAAGCCCGGTAACGGATCGCGCACGTCGCGGATGACAAACAAGCCCGATCCCGCAAGAGTGGTCCCATGGCGACTAAGGGGCAGAAGGAGTCGGTGAAGGTCGACGGGCGGACCGTGCGGTTCACCCACCCCGACAAGGTGCTCTACGAGGCCACCGGCACCACCAAGGCCGACGTCCTCGAGTACTACACGGCCGTCGCGCCGCTGCTCATCACCTACGCCGGCAACCGGCCCGTCACCCGCAAGCGCTGGCCCGACGGCACCGACGCCGACTCGTTCTTCGAGAAGAACCTGCCCCAGCACGCGCCCGACTGGGTGCCGAGCGTGACCATCGAGCACTCCTCGCGCACCGTCCGCTACCCGGTGCTCGACTCCCCCGCGACCCTCGCCTGGTTCGCCCAGCAGGCCGCGCTCGAGCTGCACGTGCCGCAGTGGACCCTCTCCGGCGGCGAGCCGGGGAGGACGCGGCGGATCGTCATCGACCTCGATCCGGGTGAGGGCGTGGAACTGGATACGACGGCGAAGGTGGCCCTCCGCGTCCGGGACCTGCTGTCCGAGGCGGGACTCGAGTCGTTCCCGGTCACCAGCGGCTCCAAGGGGATCCACCTCTACGCTCGGCTGGACAAGGCCGTCACCGCCGCCAGCGCCTCCAAAGTGGCCAAGCAGATCGCGCAGTCCCTCGCCAAGCAGACCCCGGACCTGGTCACCGCCACCATGAAGCGGTCCATCCGCGACGGCAAGGTGTTCGTCGACTGGAGCCAGAACAGCGGCGCCAAGACCACCGTCTCGCCGTACTCCCTGCGCGGGCGGGCCGAACCGTGGGTCGCCGCGCCCCGCTCGTGGGAGGAACTCGGCGACGGCGGCCTGACGCACCTGCACTGGGACGAGGTCCTCAAGCGGCTGGACTCCGACGGCGACCTCCTCGACGGCCTCGAGGCGTCGGGCTCGGGCTCGCGGTCAGGGAAGGGGTCGGGGTCGAGGGCGAGCTCGACAAAGTCCAGCACCACGAAGAGCTCGTCGTCGAAGAAGTCCTCGTCGTCGTCCACCTCCGCGAAGAATGCCTCCTCGGACGGTCCGGCTTCACGTGGAACCACGAAGTCGAGCGGGGGCAAGAAGTCCTCGTCGTCGTCGTCCTCGTCGTCGAACGATGACGACGACCCCCATCGCGTCGCCGCCGAGGAAGGCTGCGACACCGAGCCCACCTCGCCGGACGCGGTCGTGACCAGCCTCGACGAGTACCGGCGCAAGCGCGACCGCCGGCGCACGCCCGAACCGTTCGAGGGCGAGGTCGAGACCGACCGCGAGGACGCCGAGGGGCCGATCTTCGTCATCCAGGAGCATCACGCACGGCGCCTGCACTACGACCTGCGGCTCGAGCACCACGGGGTGCTGGCGTCCTGGGCCGTGCCGAAGAACCTGCCGACCGAGCCCAAGGACCGGCGGCTCGCGGTGAACACCGAGGACCACCCCCTCGGCTATGAGACCTTCGAGGGCACCATCCCCAAGGGCGAATACGGTGCCGGCCACATGACCATCTGGGACCGCGGCTGGTACGAGTGCGAGAAGTGGCGCGAGGACGAGATCATCGTGTGGCTACACGGCGAGAAGCTCGACGGCCGCTACGTCCTCGTCCGCACGAGCGCTGAGAAGAACCAGTGGATCGCGCAGTACATGAAGGACCAGTCGCCGGACTCGTTCTACGGCGGGCGCGACAATCCGAAGTCGTCGTACCCGGACGATGACAAGCGTGCGCGCGGCACGGGCGGCTCCGATGGTTCCGACAGCTCCGACGGTGCCGGCGACAAGGCGCGCTCGCGTTCCACCGACCGGTCCGACAGCACTAGCCGCCCCGATGCTCCCCCGCTGCCCATGATCCCCACGGCCGCCGAGGTGACCGAACTGCCCGACGACACGTGGGCCTTCGAGGGCAAGTGGGACGGCTACCGCGTCACCCTCGCGACCGACGGCGCACAGACGCGCCTCGTCAGCCGCAACGGCAACTCCATGGACTGGCTCGCCGACGGCTTTCCCGGGCTGGCCGAGGCGCTCGAGAGGCGGGCCGTCCTCGACGCCGAGCTGGTGATCCTCGACGCCAACGGCGTGCCGGACTTCGCGTCGCTGGCCAAGCAGGCCGCCGCCGAGGGCAAGGACTCGTCACTACCGCCGGTCGAGCTGTTCGTCTTTGACGTGCTCGAGGTGGACGGCGTGGACCTGCAGAAACAGACCTGGGAGCGCCGCCGAGAGGTGCTGGACCTGCTCGCGCCGGCACTGCGGGCGGTCGATCGAGTGCACGTGCCGGAGGTCCTCGACGGCCCCGGCGACCGCGCCCTGGCCGAGGCCGAGGAATACGGCTGGGAGGGCATCGTCGCCAAGCGCCGCGACTCGAAGTACGAATCCGGCCGCCGTTCCAAGGCCTGGCTTAAGCAGAAGCTGCTCACCACCACCGAGGCCGTCGTCGGCGGATGGCGACCCGGCAAGGGTGGACGCTCCGGCTCGCTCGGCTCCCTCCTTCTGGGCCTGCCCGCCGAGACCGGCCTCGCCTACATCGGCCGCGTCGGCACCGGGTTCACCGACAAGCAGGCCCGCGCCCTGCTCAACGAGCTCAAGGGCCTCGAGCGCAAGACCAGCCCGTTCGTCGAGCAGCTGCCCGCCGACGCCCGCCGCGAGGCCGTCTGGGTGACGCCCAAGATCGTCGTGGAGGTCCGCCACCAGGGCTTTACCGACGAGGGCAACATGCGCCAACCGTCCTGGCGCGACATCCGCCGCGACAAGCTGCCCGGGGACTTGTAGACAAGCGTTCGAACCCGAGCTGACCAGAGCCGCCACAGGCCTTCTAGCCAGCACTTCGCTCGAAGTTAGACACTGAGCGTCCACTTATGTAACTCTTACTTACATGCCAGAATCAGAATTGCCGGGGCCGGGAAGGTCAGACGGCAAACCGTCCCGCCCGGGCCCGTGGTCCCCGTCCGCGTCGACCCCTCAGCCACAGCACGAGTACGCCGGCGCATCAGGACCGCAGTTCGGCGGCGGAGCAGCCTCTCAGTCGTGGACCGGCGGCCCGAACGCCCCCTACGGCGGTCCTCCATACGGCTCCCTGCCTTCGCCCGCGGAGCAGCCCAAGAAGCGAAACACGGTCGGCATCGTGGCGCTTGTCGTCGCCGTCCTGGGCACGATCATGTCGGTGGTGCCCGGTGCGGCGATCATCGGCTGGATCCTGCTCCCCTTCGGGTTCATCCTCGGCCTCGTGGGGCTGTTCATGAGCGGCAAGCCCAAGGGAACCTCGATCGCTGCCGTCATCGTCTCCATCGTGGGCACGATCGTCGCGATGGCCTTCTTCGTCACCGTCGTGGGGGACGCCTTCGACGAGGCGTTCGACGACGAGGTCAGTGTGTCCCAGTCGGAACCGGGAAGTTCCGGATCGGGAGCGGCACCGGACGCCAGCGACACCGATAGTGACGACAGCCCCGGCACCCGCGGCAATCCGTCAGCAATCGGAGACGTCCTCAGTTCAGACGACTGGGAAGTCGTCGTGAACAGCTTCACTCGCAACGCCACCGATCAGGTCATGGCGGCCAACATGTTCAACGATCCCCCGCCGCCCGGAAGCCAGTACGCCCTGGTCAATCTCACGGCTACGTACATCGGGGATGAGTCTGGTCATGCCGACTTCCTCAGCGCAGCCTTCGTCACCGACACCGGCAACGTGATCCGGGACTACGACCATTCCGCCGTGACTCCCGACCCCCTGGAGGGTGAGCTCTACACCGGTGCTTCCGCGACCGGCAATATCGACCTCGCGATCCCCGAAGGCGAATCGGGCCTGCTTCGTCTGGAACTCGGGGCCTTCGGCGGCGAGGTGTTCGTCGCAGTCGAATAGGTAAGTCTGAGAACGTTCGCCGTCGGCCTGAGAACGGGTCGGCGGCGATGCTCATTTCGGGGCTCCCATCGCGGTCTTCGCTGCTGAGGCTGGCGCGCGGGCGCCGCGCTGACCTGCAGTGCCCTGGACGGGCCGTTCAGGGCACTGCAGGTCAAGCGGCCCGCGTCTCGTGCCACCCGCCCCGCGACTGTGGCGTCCGCGTGGGGCGATCACCGTCGTCGCTCCCCCACCCCGCGCGGCAGCGGTCGGAAGTTTGTCGCAACCACTGCGAATAATCGGTCCGGGAATCGCAATGGCTACACCAAAGTTCGGAGGAGGTTAGCGGCGGCGAGCCGCTGACCTGCGGCGCCCTGAACGCGGGTTGCAGGGCACCGCAGGTCAGGGCGGGTACACGCGGGTGCAGGCGGGTGCAGGCGTGGCGGACTACTCCCCCGCGCCGTGACCGCGACAAGCGACCGCGGCAGCGCCCTCGGCTACAGCTCAGCAACGTACGGGTTCGTCACCGCTCCGCGACGTAATCGCGCCGGGATCACGAACAGCATCACCACGACGAAGACCGCCATCACGGCGGCGGCGACGAGACTTCCCGCGGTGCCCGTCACGAGAAAGAAGATGAGCGCGACGAGTCCGACCATCGCGACCGACAGGATGGCCAACCCGGCGCGGGCCAACGTCGCGGACAGCCGGAGCACGCGGTCCTTGCGGTGCGAGCGGAAAACTGCGCGGTGGATCATCACCGGGGCCAGCAGCATCACCGACGAGATCAGGGTGAGCGACAGGACGACGAGGTACAGGGCCCGGGCGCCCCAGCTGATCTCCGCGAACCGCTCCTGGAACGGCACGACCAGCAGGAACCCGATCAGCACCTGACCACCGGTCTGGACGATCCGCAGCTCCTGGAGCAGCTCGATCCAGTTGCGGTCGATCCTCTGCGCCTCGGTCTCGTCGCGCTCCCGGGGACGGTCCACGTCCATGCCGCTCCTCTCGCCGCGGGACCTCCATCGTTCCCCGGCCCGCCGGCGTCGAAGGGCATTTCGCCGGGAATCGGGAGTCCCCGCCGGCCCGCCCGGACCGGCTCGACTCACCGGGTGGTGGCGGCGCGGGCGGGCGGGCGGACCTCGTCGTCGTCGTGGTCGTCGTCGTGGTCGTCGAGGTGACCACCGCCGGCGCTGCTCGCGGCGAGGGGCGCCGGTGGTGTCACGCGCTCTCGGCGTGGGCGGTCTCGGTGTACGCGGTGGCCGCCGAGTCCTCGATCCAGGGCGCGGCCTCGCGGGCGATCCGCTCGGTCATCACCTCGCGACGCTCGATGGCGTCCCGGCCGACCGGCAGGTGCAGCGGCAGAGCGCTCTGCGACGCCACGCGGTGGATGAGGCGCGCGCCCTTCACCGGGTCACCCGGCTGGACGTGGTTGTTCTCGCCCGCCCACTCGAGCGTCGCGTGCGCCGGGGTGCCGTCGTAGACGTCGACGCGGTTGGCGGGCAGCTGCAGGGAGCTCGCGTCGAGGAAGTCGGTCCGGAACACACCCGGCTCGACCACCATGCTCTGGATCCCGAACGGCTCCAGCTCCGCCGCGAGCGCCTCGCTGATCCCCGCCACGGCCGACTTGGACGCGGCGTAAACGCCGACGCCCGGCTCGCCCTCGAACCCGGCCCGCGAACCGATGTGCACCAGCTTTCCGCCGCCGGCCTCGCGCATCACCGGCACCACAGCGCGGGTGACGTTGAGCAGGCCGAACACGTTGACGTCGAAGAGAGACCGGGCCTCGGAATCGGTGATCTCCTCGACCGCGCCGATGAGACCGCGCCCGGCGTTGTTGACCAGCACGTCGATCTTGCCGAAGCGCTCGAGCACGGCGGCGACGGCCGCGTCGATCTGCGCCTGATCGGTGACGTCGAGGCGGACGGGCAGCACGTCGCGGTGTTCGCGGAGGTCCGCCGGCAGGGTCTCGGGCCGACGCGCGGCCACCGCCACCTGCTCGCCGGCCGCGAGGGCGGCGCGCGCGATTTCGAGGCCCAGTCCGCGGCCGGCTCCGGTGATCATCCAGACAGTCATAGGGTTTCCTTTCGGATTGAGAGCGATGTGGCTCCCGGTGAAGGAGGAGTTCGCTCTCGAATGGGTCGGCGCGGTTCCCGGATCGGGACCACTGCCGTGCCGCCGGTCGGCGACGCACTTCATGTTTGTGCGAGCCGGGCGTGGCGAGAAGGCCCGCCGTATCCGGGGACAAACTGGGCCCCCCCAACCGCGCTGCGGCAGCGCGATACTGGGCGCATGGCTGAGCAGCTCGAACCCCGGCTGGCCGACTTCCTGCGCGCGACCAGCCCCCGCTTCGACACCATCCGCCTCGGCATGGGCCTCGGCCTCGGCGGGCAGGTCGCCGAGGCGATGGCACCCCGCTGGACTGGAGTGTTCCCGCTAAAGTGGCCACTGCAATTAAGC
>NZ_JAALDU010000192.1 GCF_014145015.1 Dietzia sp. E1
GGGCCGCCCGGTCGCGCTGGGCGGCTGGTCCTTCGGCGGCGCGCTGGCCGTCGAGGTCGCCCGCCAGCTGCGGGCCGCGGGCGACGAGGTGTCGCTGGTGGTCCTGCTGGACACCGTGCAGCCGTCCGAGCCGATCCCGGACACGCTCGACGAGGCCGAGGCCCGCTGGAAGCGGTACTCGGAGTTCGCCAAGCGGACGTACGGGCTCGACGTGGAGGTGCCGCGCGACTTCCTGGCCGAGCACGGTGAGGACGGCGTGCTGGACATGTTGATGGGGGTGCTGGGCGCCGAGGCCAACGCGATGGGCGGCGGCGTGATCGAGCACCAGCGGGCCAGCTTCGTGGACAACCGCATCCTGCAGAGCGCGGACATGAGCTCGTGGGCCGGCGTCGGCGCCGAGGTGCCGTTCGTGCTGTACCGGGCCGAGCGGATGCACGACGGGGCGATCGAACTGGAGCCGCGCTACGAGCGCATCGACCCGGACGGCGGCTGGGCCGCCGTGGTGACCGATCTGGAGGTGGTCCACCTCGAGGGGGACCACCTCGCGATGGTCGACGAGCCGGTGGTCGGTACGGTCGGTAAGCATCTGGCGCGTCGACTCACGGAGCTCGACGCGGGCGTACGGAAGGGAACCAACGCGTGACGGCCAAGACGACCGCTGAGAAGCTCGCTGAACTGCGGGTCAAGACCGAGCAGGCCATGGACCCGGGCAGCGAACGGGCCAAGGCCCGCCGCGACGCCGCGGGGCAGACCCCTCCCCGCCAGCGGATCGCCGAGCTCCTCGACGCGGGCAGCTTCGTGGAGATGGGCCAACTGGTCAAGGCGCCGGGCAACCCCGACAACCCGTTCGGCGACGGCGTGGTGACCGGCCGCGGCACGATCGACGGTCGCCCGGTAGCGGTGTACGCGCACGACAACACGGTGTTCGGCGGGTCCGTCGGCGAGGGCTTCGGCAAGAAGGTCTGCGCCATCATGGATTTCGCGATCAAGGTCGGCTGCCCGATCATCGGGATCAACGACTCGGGCGGCGCCCGGGTCCAGGACGCCGTCACCTCGCTCGCGTACTACTCGGAGATCTCGCGGCGTCAGTACCCCGCGTCGGGGTACGTTCCGCAGATCTCGATCATGCTCGGCAAGTGCGCGGGCGGTGCCGTGTACGCGCCCGTGACGACCGACTTCGTGATCGCCGTCCAGGATCAGGCGTACATGTTCGTCACCGGCCCCGACGTCATCCGTCAGGTGACCGGCGAGGACGTCACGATGGATGAGCTCGGGTCCGCACTCGAGCAGGCGAAGCGGGGCAACGTCAACCACGTGGCCGTCAGCGAGCACGACGCGTTCATGTACGTGCGTAATCTGCTCAGCTACCTGCCGTCGTCGGCCAGCGAGGAGGCCCCGCGGATCAACCCGGGACTCGAGCCGGAGACCACGGAGTCGGACCTGCAGCTCGACACGATCATCCCGGACTCGGACAACGCCGCGTACGACATGCACGACGTGCTGATCCGGATGTTCGACGACGGCGAGTTCATGGAGACGTCGGGGCAGTTCGCCTCCAACATCATCACGGGTTTCGCGCGTGTCGACGGCGAGCCGGTGGGCGTGATCGCCAACCAGCCCCTCCACCTGTCCGGCGCGCTGGACATCGACGCCTCCGAGAAGGCGACCCGGCACATGATGCTGTGCGACGCCTACTCGATCCCGCTGGTCTTCGTGGTGGACACCCCCGGCTACCTCCCGGGTGTGGAGCAGGAGAAGCTGGGCATCATCCACCGTGGCGCCAAGATGGGCTTCGCGGTGGCGGCGACGTCGGTGCCCACGGTGACCTTCGTCGTACGCAAGGCCTATGGCGGGGCCTACGCGGTGATGGGCTCGAAGAACCTGGGCGGTGACCTCAACTTCGCGTGGCCGACCGCCCGTATCGCGGTGATGGGCGCCGAGGGCGCGGTCGATCTGCTGCAGCGCCGTCAGATCGAGGAGGCGGGTCCCGAGGAGGGGCCGAAGCTCCGCAAGCAGCTCATCGACATGTACAACGAGTTCATCGCGACGCCGTACACGGCCGCCGAGCGGGGCTACATCGACGCGGTGATCGAGCCCTCGCACACGCGGCTGGTGTTGCGTAGTGCGCTCGAGCAGCTCCGGGACAAGACGCGGGTCGAGCTTCCGCGCAAGCACGCCATCTTCCCGCTGTGATCCGATAGCAACAGCGCGCCAACGGCACGAGCGCACCGGCGGCACGAGCGCACCGACGGGCGGTCCCCAGTTCCGGGGCCGCCCGTCCCGCATTTCTCCGCCCCGCAGCCGCCCCGCAGCCGCTCCTCGACCTGGCGTCTCGCTCCCGCTTCTGCCCGCGTTGGCCGCAGCCGCTCCTCGACCTGGCGTCTCGCCGTCACCGCGGTGCGCGCGAGACGCCAGGTTGGCGGGCGGCTGTGCTGGCGACGAGGGCTCAGGCCGGGGCCGCGCCAACGACCGAGGGCCCGGCGGTGGCTGCTGCCTCCGGCGGGCTCTCATCGGACCGGCGGGCCCTC
>NZ_JAALDU010000193.1 GCF_014145015.1 Dietzia sp. E1
AGGCCGGCGCGATCCCGCGCGCTGAGCGGGTCACTCGGGGTCGGTCACGAAGATCGGCCCCTCGGGCTGCCACCAGCCCCAGCGGGTCTCGGTGCCGGTGGTCACCTCGGCTGGCGCCGGCGGCTCCTCCTGGTACGTGCCCAGCGGGGTGTAGGCCTCGATCGAACCCCAGTCCCGGTTCCAGTCGTGCCGCAGGTAGGAGGGGATCGTCCGCGCCCGCTGCGCGGTCTCCACCCAGCCCAGCGGCCCGCCGGCCTCGTACGACATCCAGGTGCTCGTGGCGCTGACCGCCAGCGGACGGTCCGGCAGGATCCGGTACTCGGGCAGCTCGGCCACGCCCGCGTAGTGCGCGAACGGACGCTGGCAGGGGAACTGCAGGCTCACCGCCCAGTCCAGCAGGACCGGCGATTCCGAACCCACCATCTCCTGGACCGTCACGAGCTCGGGAGCGCGCGGGGGCGTGATCGCGGCCCACTGCTCGGGGGTGAGGTCGTTGTCGTCGACCCGGACACGCATCACGTCGGCGTCCGCGGGGGCGTCCTGCATGTCCACCCGCAGGTTCCGCCACGTGGGGGCGGGGCCGATGTCGAACGGGACGACCGGCTCGCCGACCGTCTCGACGCCGGCCTCGCCCGAGCGGCCGAACTCCACGACCACGCTCTGGCCGTACTTGTAGATGCCGTCCGCGTCGAAGCGGCCGATGCGACCCGCCGCCGAGATGACCAACAGCGGATGCGACTCCCGGTTCTCCGGCAGGCGGTACCAGCCGGTCTCCAGGCTGGCCTCCCGCTGCGGGCCCACCAGGAACGAGCCGAGCACCGGCGTGGTGGCGGGATCGAGCCCGAAGGGCAGTGCGACGGTCGAGGAGTTGACGCCCTCGGCGCCCCGGCCGCCTCCGGTCCCGGCGCTCTCGCCGGTGTTGACCGACGGGCCGCCGCCGGGCTCCGAGGTGGTGTTGGCGGCGCCGGGATCGGCGACCACCGCGTCGGCGGACAGGTCGGGGGCGACACCGTCCGGCGTGAACCCGGTGTTGTCGCCCGCCTCGATGGCCGCGGCGCGGTCCCGGGGGTCGACGGTCCCGTCGGGCAGGGGTGTGGCGTCGAGCGGGGTGAGCATGCCGGCGTTGGCGTCGGGCTCGACGAGGACGCGGTCGGCGAGCATGCAGGGGTTCCCGGCGAGCGCGGACAGATTGCCGGCGGCGATCGTGTACGCTGGGAACTGCTTGTGGACACCCTTGGCGAACGAGGCGATCGAGAAGATCACCAGCAGGCCCGCGACCACGGCGATCGGTGCGGCGGCGAAGGTCCGCACGCGGCGGCGGCCCTCGGTGGTCCGGGGCGCCTTGTCGCCGGTGTAGTCCCGACGCAGGTGCTGCCACCCGGCGTAGGCGAACGTCAGCACCGCCAGGACGAGCAGCACGGTGGCGGCGTCGATGCCGCGGATGCTCGGCGCCTTGTCCCACCAGGGGATGCCGTAGCTCGAGACGTACCACCAGCCGTTGGGGCCGGCGAACGCCAGCGCCACCACCACGAGGATCACGCCGAGGAACAGCGTGCGGTTGCGGGCGGTGCGGACGGCGGACGCGGAGATCGCCAGGGCGCCGAGGGCCGCGATCGCGCCGCCGATGCCCGCGTAGACACCGAAGTGGTGGGTCCACTTGGTGGGCGAGAACATCATGAAGAAGGCGGTGCCCACGACCACGCCGACCAGGCGCCAGACCGGGCCCGAGGCGGCGCCCGGGACCTTGCCGCGGCGTAGGAGGGTGCCGACGACGACGGCGAGGCAGAGCAGCACCAGCAGGACCGGCAGTCGACGGGCGAGCGAGCCGTCCACCGTCGGGATCATGAGGTAGTAGTAGCGGACGAACTCCTCGAACCAGCTCAGGCTCGGACCGATCTCGCCGCGGACCCGGATGGCCTCGAGCACGGCGGCGAGGGTCTGCACGCCGAACACGCAGATGAGCACCATCGTTCCGGAGGCCAGGACGGGCGCGACGAGCGCGAGGTGCGAGCCGATCACGCGACCGCGGACGACCACGGTGCGGACGACGGCCCGCAGGCCCATGAGCAGGGCCGCGACGGCCATGAGCCCGGTGGGGCCGGTGGCCAGGGAGAACGACGCGATGATGACGGCGATCGCGTACGGCAGCATCCTCCGGGTGGCGATGGCCCGCTCCACGGAGACCCAGGTCAGCAGCGCGCCCAGTGCGATGATGGGCTCGGGCCGCAGGCCGTTGTTGAAGGCCATCCAGAAGGCGAGGAAGACGGCGGCGGCGCTCCACACGACGACCGGCGTGGTGCGGGCGGCGCGTCCGAGGCGGGGCAGCACCTCACGGCTGATGACGAGCCAGCACAGGATCGCGGCGAGGAGGGCGGGCAGCCGCATCCACGGGCTCGCGGTGGACACGTGGGCGAACAGCGTCAGCAGGTCGTAGTAGGGGGAGCCGAACGGCGACTCGGGGACGCCGTACCAGCGGTAGTAGTTGGCCATGTAGCCGGCGGGATCGGCGGCGCGGGCCATGGACAGGATGTAGCCGTCGTCGGAGGTGTTGCCACCGATGAAGTGCCAGACGCCGAGCGTGCCGATCACGGCGATGTCGGGCGGACGGATGCGGAACCAGCCGCGCGGCAGGAAGCGACGTGCGCGGCGGCCGTCGGTCTGGTCCAGCGCGTGCAGCGCCCACAGGGCGACGGCGGTCGACAGCAGGCCGATGACGATGGCCGCCCACTTCCACGCGGTGGGGTCGGTGGTGAAGCGGGAGTCGACCTGCACGGTCACGTCGAGGCCCTCGGGCACCGCGGTGTCGGCGGGCAGGTCGGTGTAGACGCCCACGACCATCGGGCGCAGGTCGTCGGCGTCGACACGGCGCGCGGCACCGTCGATGCCGTCGAACGACGCCTCGACGTAGGTCGGCGCGGCGACGACGCCGAGCTGCGTGCAGTCGCCGGCCTCGACCCGGTCGCGCGGAGCGGAGACGATGACGCGGTTGCGGGAGACCACGTCGACCGTCTCGGCGGAGGCCCGGACGAACAGGGCGCGGTCGCCGGCCTCCTCGCCACCCGCCGGGGCGGTGGACAGCAGGATCCCCCCGTCGGCGGGCAGCTTACCGACCAGGTCGCACGGCGCGGTGGCGGTGAACCGCTGCGGGGAGTGCGCCATGAGGGGCGCGGTGACCGAGCCGACCGATCCGTTCTGCGGCCACTGCACGGTCGAGGTGGTCTGGGAGACCGGCAGGAACGGCAGCGCCAGGAAGCACAGCGTGCCCACGAGGCCGCTGACGATGGCGATGAGCCGGAGCCTCGCGACCCGCGGGTCGGCGGCGATCGCGCCGGGGGCCGGACTGGGAGCCGGGGGATGAGCCGGGGACGGTTCCGGGGAGGAGTCTGACACGACAGCCGATTCTAGGCGACGATCAGTTCATCGGACCCGGCGTGGTCCAGCCCCAACGCACCTCGCTTCCGCGCAGGAGCTCGGCGGGGGTGGCGTCCGGGTCGAGGGGTTCGAACCGCTGCAGCGAGCCCCAGTCGCGGGCCCAGTCGTGGTCGAGGTAGGTGGGGACGGTGATGGCCTCGACGGTCTGCCTGGTCCACAGGAGCGGTCCGCCGCCGCCGGCGCTCTGCCACCAGTTGGCGGCGGACGACGACTCGCGGTCGGCGAGGATCCGGTAGCGGGGGATCTCGGCGACGCCCCCGTTGTGGACGAACGGCCGCTGGCACGGGAAGGCCAGCGCGACGACCCAGTCGATGAGGACGGGGTCGGTGTGGCCGACGACCTCGTCGAGCGTCCGTAGGCGCGGGTTCCGGGGCGGGGTCACGGCCAGCCACTGGTCGGGGTCGAGGTTGCCGTCCGTGGCCACCACGCGCACGACCTGGGCGTCCTCGGGGATCGAGTCGAGCGGGATGCGCAGGTTCCGCCAGGCGGGCGCGGGGCCGACGTCGATGGGGGTGGTGGAGCCCATGACCTCGAAGTCGGTGGGCCCGGTCGCGCCGACCCGGCCGGGGCGCCCGTACTCGATGCGCAGGGCGCCGTTGCCGATGCGGCCGGCGGCCGCCATCACCAGCAGCGGGCGGTTGGCGCTGCGGGCCGGCAGCTCGTACCACGCGGAGGTGAGCTCGGCCGCGACCTGCGGGCCGCGCCGGTAGGAGCCCAGGACCGGGGTGGTGTCCGGGTCGAGACCGAACGGTAGCGCGACGGTGGATCCGTTGACGGTGACGGCGCCGCGGCCGCCGGTGGTGCCGGCGTCCACGCCGTCGCCGGGCTCGCGTTCGCCGGACTCGGAGGTCGCGAGCGCCCCGGAGGCCTCCGCGCTGTCGACGGTGATGGAGTCGGGCAGGCCGTTGGGGGCGAAGCCGTTGACGACGCCCGCGCCGAGGGAGATCTCGGGCCCGGCGCCGACCGCGCTGAGCAGGCCGTCGTTGGAGTCCTCCTCGACGAGCACGGAGTCGGCGAGCGCGCACGGCTCGCCGGACAGCGCGCGGATGTTGCCGCGGCCGACGCTGTAGGCGGGACTCTGGACGAACACGGCGGTGACCGCGGAGACCAGCTCGAAGATCACCACGGAGAACGCGACCACCGTCAGCGGGGTGCCGCCGATGCCTGCCCCCCGGCCACGGCCACGGCCCCGGCCCCTGCGCCGGGCGGCGGGGGTGTCGGCGTGGGTCCGCAGGAACGGCGCCGCGCGCCGGATGCGGCGCCACAGGGCGGCGCCGGGTTCCTCCGGGACGAGGCCGGAGTGGATGAGTCCGGCGACGAGCAGGCACACCAGGGCGCCGATGAACGCGACGTACTGGACCTGGACCCCGCCCACGGCGGGGAAGGTGTCGGAGAAGGGGATGCCGTAGTCGGAGACGTACCACCAGGTGTTGTTGGTGGCGGTGGACAGGCCGACGACAAAGCACAGCGCCGCCCACACCAGCCAGCGACTCCGGTTAAGTGAGACCGTCGAGGAGCGCAGGGCGATGACGGCCAGCACGGCGAGCGCCCCCGCCAGACCGGCGAAGACCCCGAAGTGGTGGGTCCACTTGGTGGGGGTGAACACCAGGAACAGCAGCGATCCCGCGAGGACGCCGATGAGTCGGCGCGAGGGCCCGGCGGCCGCGCCGGGGATCTTGCCGCGCCTTAGCATGACGGCGGTGACCAGCACCAGGCACATGAGCATGAGCAGGACGGGGAACCGGCGGGCGACGCCACCGTCGGCGGAGACCCCGAACAGCGCCTCCCACCGTTCCTTCTCCCCGTACCAGGGCAGGCTCGGCCCGAGCTCGGTGCGGATGCGGGTGGCCTCGAGGACCGCGGCCAGCGTCTGGTCGGCGAACACGGTGTAGAGCAGCGCGAGGCCCACGGCCAGGACCGGGCCGAGGATCGGGGCCCACCCGACCACCTGCGCGCGGCGCCGGGCCATGCTGAGGAACTCGCGGGCGCCCGCCGCCAGCGCCGCGACACACATGAGCCCGGTGGGGCCGGCGCCGAGGGAGAACGCGGCCACGCCGATCGCCGCGACGCCGGGCACGAGCCGGCGGGTGGCGATGGACCGCTCGACCAGCGACCACGTGAGCAGGGCGCCGAGCGCGATCACCGGCTCGGGCCGCAGCCCGTTGTTGAACGCCATCCAGAAGGCCAGGAACAGGGCGGCGCCGGTCCAGCGCGGTCCGCGCCAGGTGCGGGCGAGGCGACCCAGCCGGGGCACGACCTCGCGGCTGATGATGAGCCACGACAGGATGCCGCACAGCAGGGTGGGCAGCCGCATCCACGGGCTGGCGGTGGAGATCTCGGCGAACACGCGCAGGATCTCGTAGTACCAGCCGACCGGGGACTCGGGGGAACCGAGCCAGCGGAAGTAGTTGGCCATGTACCCGCTGGGCCCGGCCGAGCGGGCCATGGTGAGCAGGTAGCCGTCATCGGAGGTGTTGGCGCCCACGAGGTGCCAGAAGCCCAGGACGCCGATGACGACCCCGTCGACCCCGGACAGTCGCGACCAGGACCGCGGGACGAAGCGGCGGTGCGAGCGGCCGTCGATGCCGTCGAGGCGGTGCAGGAACACCACGGAGGCGAGGGTGGCGAGCACCCCGATCACCATGAGCACCAGCTTGAGCGCGGTGGGGCTGGAGGAGTACCGGGAGTCGACGGTGACCTCGACCGTGGACTCGCCGAGGCCGTCGGGCGCGGTCACGGGCGTGAGGTCGGTGAAGACCCCGGTGACCTGCGGGCGCATGGTCCCCGGGACGGCGGCGCGGACCGCGTCGTCGGCGTCGTCGGGGTCGCGCTCGAGGCCGGTGAACTCGGCGACGAGGATGCCCGTCTCGGCGCGCACGTTCAGCGTCTCGCACGCGGGGTCGCGCAGGGTGGACAGCGGCACCGACAGCAGCGTGATGTTGCGTACCGCCACCTCGATGACCGGGTCGCCGGCCGCGTCCTCGGCGCGCTGGACCACCAGCCCGTCGGAGATCCGCCCGGGGGCGCCCTCCGGCAGGGTGGAGAACACGATCGTGTTCTCGGGGACCTGCGCCAGCGGCGCGCACGGTGCGGTGATGGTGAGGTCGAGCGGTCGCCCGGAGACGAGCGGGGCGGTGACCGAGGCGTAGTCGGGCCCGGCCGTCCACTGCACCCGCGTGGTGTCCTGGTGCACGGGGAGGAACCCGGCGAGGATCGCCAGGACCGCCCCGAGGAAGCCGGTGATGACCGCCCACCGGCGGTCGCGGTCCATGCCGGAGTACGGGTGCAGACCGAGTGGACGCTCGATGTCGGTGTCGCGCACCCCGTCGTCGTCGCCCCGTCCCACGGTTCCCGTCCGCTCCGCTGTCATCGCCTGATCACCGCACAGCCTCCTCACCTGACCGTGATCACGGCGAACGGGCCCACGTCGTGGACCTCGAAGTGGTCGCCCTCGACGGCCTCGCCGGGGATGGTGACGCCGAAGCGGCGGACGTTGGGGTCGTTGGGGTAGGTGTCCTCGGCCAGGCGCAGGGTGAAGCCGTCGCCCGACCGGCGTGTGACGATCGCGTCGGGGCCGCGCCACGGCGTCTCACGCATCATCGCGAACAGCTCGTCACCGCTGGTGGCGTCCTGCCACGCGACCATGGACTCGTTGCGGTCGGCGTACCGCCCCAGCGGATTGGCGTAGTGCGAGGTGACGGCCTGGTAGGCGAAGTACGGATGGTAGGCCAGGAACGCGTCGGCGGTGCTGGCGACGACGAGGTCGGTCCGGTCGCGGCCGGGGAACGACTCCCGGATGACGCGGTCGACCTCGGCGTAGCGGGACTCGGGGCCGGGCGGGTAGCGGTCGGCCCGCTCGCCGTGACCGTCCGTGTCGGTGTAGGCCAGCCGGATCTCGTCGTGCAGATGGTCGGGGATCCCCTGCGCGTGGGCGAGCACGGCGAGGGCGGACAGCACACCCACCACGGCGCCGGCCCGCCGGCGACGGTCGGCGGCCTCCGCGGCGGGCCGGGCCCCACC
>NZ_JAALDU010000194.1 GCF_014145015.1 Dietzia sp. E1
ACGCGCGGCGGGCCGCGCAGCGGCGCGACGAGGTCCACCTCCCGCGCCGTCTCACCGCCGGGGAGATCGTCGCCATGGCGACCGACCCCGCCGAGTTCGCCGACCGCCTCCGCAGGCCCGTGCCGTTCCGCCCGGACCGGTTCGCGCGGCGCGGCACCAGGTTCCACGCCTGGCTCGAGCACCGCTACGGCGCCACCCACCTGCTCGACATCGACGATCTACCAGGCGCCGGTGACGAGGGCGCCGTCGACGGACTGTCCGAGGCCGACCTCACCGCCCTCCAGGAGGCGTTCGAGGCGTCGCGGTGGGCGCGGATGACGCCCGAGGCCGTCGAGGTGCCCTTTGAGGTCGGCCTGGGCGGGCACCTCCTGCGCGGACGGATGGACGCGGTGTTCGCCGACGGCGACGGATGGATCGTCGTGGACTGGAAGACCGGGCGCGTGCCTGCCGAACGGGACATGCCCGCCGTGGCCCTCCAGTTGGCGGTCTACCGGTACGCGTGGGCGAAGGTCGTCGGAGCCCGCCTCGGGCGGACCGTCGAGCTGGGGTCCGTCCGCGCCGCGTTCCACTACGTGCGCTCCGGCCGGACCATCGAACCGGCGGGCCTGCCCGACGCGGAGGAACTGCTGCGTATCCTCGCCGAGGGCCCCGGCCGGGGTCGGTTGTTGTCCGGGAGCGGTCGATAGGCGACGATTCTCCTCGGTGACGGCGGGCCCAGCGGGGGCCCGCCCGCGGGAACGGAGTCCCATGGTCGAGAAACGCGCGCTGGCGTCGCGGTTCCGCGGCAACGATCCACTCGACGAGAGCCCCGACCACGCCCTCGTCGGCGTCGTCAGCATCCCAGAGAACGTCGGTAGCCCGTGGCGGCTGATCGGCAAGCGAGTCCTGATGGCCCTCGTCGCGCTCTGTCTGGGAGTGCTCGTCGTGTGGACCGACCGCGGCGGCTACACCGGAGGCGGTGGGCCGAACGGTGAGATGACGTTGATCGACTGCTTCTACTACGCCACCGTCTCGCTCTCCACGACCGGCTACGGGGACATCACCCCGATCACGCAGCAGGCACGACTGATCAACACGCTCGTCGTCACACCCCTGCGCCTGGTGTTCCTCATCCTGCTCGTCGGCACCACCCTCGCCGTTCTCACCGAACAATCCCGTCAGGCCCTGAAGATCCAGCGTTGGAGGAGCGTCGTGCGCAACCACACCGTCGTCGTCGGCTACGGCACCAAGGGCAGGTCGGCCGTCGCCGCCATGCTCGCCGACGAGATCGCCCCCGACGACATCGTCGTCGTGGACACCGACCCCCAGGCGCTCAAGGCCGCGGCCGCCCACGGGCTCGTCACCGTCCACGGGTCGGCGACCCGGTCGGACGTGCTCAAACTGGCCGGGCTCACCCGCGCCTCCGCGGTCGTGGTCGCCACCAACTCCGACGACACCGCGGTGCTGGTCACGCTCACCGCCCGCGAACTGGCACCCCACGCCAAGATCGTCGCTACCGTCCGCGAAAGCGACAACAAGCACCTGCTCAAGCAGTCCGGCGCCGACTCCGTCGTGGTCTCCGCCGAGACCACCGGCCGGCTCCTGGGCCTGGCCACCATCACCCCGACCGTCGTGGGCATGATGGAGGATCTGCTCACGCCCGACGAGGGCTTCTCGATCGCCGAGCGCCGCGTGGAGGAGTCCGAGGTCGGCGGTTCGCCGCGGCACCTGGCCGAACTCGTGCTGGGCGT
Organism: Dietzia sp. E1; assembly: GCF_014145015.1. Classification (GTDB taxonomy): domain Bacteria; phylum Actinomycetota; class Actinomycetes; order Mycobacteriales; family Mycobacteriaceae; genus Dietzia; species Dietzia cinnamea_A. Next base: position 1,731 of record NZ_JAALDU010000194.1, read on the forward strand.
GGTGCGCAAGGGGCAGCTGCTCAAGGTGAACGAGCCGGAGGCGGACGCGTTGGAGGCCGGCGACCGGCTGCTCTACATCCGGATGGTCGCGGGCTGATCCCCGGGTCGGCGCCGTCCGGCCGGTCCGCCGGACTACGCTGATCGGCGCCCCTCACGACCGGCGAAAAGGACCCGTCACGATGCCGCTGGACTTCACCCTGGACTCCGATCCCGTGCTGTCGGTGGCCGCGCCCGACCGGGCCGCCCCGCTCCGGCAGGACGCGGGCGGACTCGCGGCGGGATGGGCCTCGGCGAGGATCATGAGGGTCGACCGGCGGAACCGGTTCGCGACCGAACCGACCGCGGGGGATCGCAAGCGGATCCGGCTCGAGCCGGCCCTCGACCACGCCGACCGACTGCCCGAGGACGCGGTCTTCCTCGGACGCACCGACGACGGCCGACACATCTGGGCCGTGCCCGTCGAGGAGCTGCCCGACAGCCCCGCCGTGAGCAACCTCCGCGCGTGCGGGGCGGACCTGGTCGAAGGAGACGGATCGCTGGCCGCGCAGGCCATGGCACTTCTCGGGTGGCACCGCGACAACGTCAGGGGCCGGCAGCCGGACCACCACCCGCGTCGGAAGGAAGCGGGGTGGGCCATCGAGGACCCCTTCCACGGCGGACTCGAGTACCCGCGGACCGATCCCGCCGTGATCTGCCTCGTTCACGACGGCGGCCGGCAGGTCCTCCTCGCGCGGCAACCGGTGTGGCCGGCGGGGATGTACTCGCACGTGGCCGGCTTCGTCGAGGCGGGCGAGTCCCTCGAGGGATGTGTGCGCCGGGAGGTCGCCGAGGAGGTCGGTGTGGTCGTGGAGCGCGTCCGCTACCTGGGCAGCCAGCCCTGGCCGTTCCCGCGCTCGCTCATGGTCGGGTTCCAGGCCGTGGCGGACCCGGAGGCGCCGATCCTGCTCGAGGACGAGGAGATCAGCGAGGCCGCCTGGTTCGACGTCGATCAGGTCAGGGACGCGCTGGCCGGTCGCGGTGATCTCATGCTCGCGCCGCCGGTGTCCATCGCGCACGTCATGCTGCGGTCCTGGGTGGCGGCCGTCGACCGCGACGGCGGCGCCTGACGCGAGGGGGCGCCGTCGGCCCTGTCCCGGGCCGGCGGCGCCCCGTGTGCCGGGCCTATCGCGCCTCAGGCGCCGGCGAGCTCGGCGAGCTTCGCGCGAACCTGGGAGGCCGGGGGGTTGGTGGCCGTGGTGCCGTCGGAGTACAGGGCCGTGGGCACGACCCGGTTGCCGCCGTTGACGCTCTCGACGAACGCGGCCGCCTCGGCGTCGGCGTCCACATCGATCTCCGTGTAGCCGATCTCCTTCTCGTCCAGCAGCTTCTTCAGCCGCGTGCAGAACGGGCACCACGAGGTGGTGTATAGGGTCAGGGCGTCGTTGGTCGTCACATCGCTCATGACGGGGTGTAACGCCCACGCCGGTGGGAATCATCCCCGGGGGGAGGCCCCCGGCGCGGTGTCCGACCCGGATGCCACGATGGGGGCGTGAGTGAGACGGGGCGCGGCGGCCGGGAGAGCGGCCAGGGAAGCGGACGCGGAGCCGGGCGCCGAGGCGGCGCGGAGTCGGCGTTGGAGGGCCTGGACCCGCAGCAGCGTCGGGCCGTGTTGGCGCCCCGCGGCCCCGTCTGCATCCTCGCGGGTGCCGGAACGGGCAAGACCCGCACCATCACCAGACGCATCGCGCACCTGGTCACCACCGGGCACGTCCGCGGGGACCAGGTGCTGGCTGTCACCTTCACCGCCCGCGCCGCGGGGGAGCTTCGCATGCGCTTGGCGGGCCTCGGCGTCGCGGACGCCGGGACCGGGCCGGTGCAGGCGCGGACCTTCCATTCGGCGGCCCTGCGCAACCTGTCCTACTTCTGGCCCCGGGTCTACGGCGAGGAGCCGTGGCAGTTGCTGGACGGCCAGTTCCGGGCGGTCGCCCAGGCGGTCCGCCGCGCCGGGCTCGATCCCGCCACCGAGACGATCCGCGACGTGCTGACCGAGATCGGGTGGGCCAAGTCGAGCCTGCTCACCCCCGACAGCTACGCCGAGCAGGCGGTCGCTCTGGGACGGGACCTGCCGGTTCCCGCACCCGAGGTGGCCCGGGCGTTCAGGGCGTACGAGGACCTCAAGGTCTCAGGCCCGGTCCGGATGCTCGACTTCGACGATCTCCTGTCGCACATGGCGGAGCTCGTGGAGGAGGTGCCGGCCATCGCGGAGGAGTTCCGGGACCGGTACCGCTGCTTCGTCGTGGACGAGTTCCAGGACGTCACGCCGGCCCAGCAGCGGCTGCTCACCGCATGGTTGGGCAATCGCGACGACCTCACGGTGGTGGGTGACGTCAACCAGACGATCTACTCCTTCGCCGGCGCCGAGCCCGACTTCCTCCTCGGCTTCGCCGACCGCTACCCCGGCGCGACCGTCGTGAAGTTGGAATCCGACTACCGCTCCACCCCGCAGGTCGTGGACCTGGCGAACGCGGTGATCGGCGCCGGAGCCGGTCGGTTCCGCAGCGCCGGGCTGACGCTGCGCGGCATGCGCCCGCCCGGGCCCGAGCCTGTGCTCGCCGAGTACGCGGACGAGGACTCGGAGGCCGACGCCGTCGCGGCGGCCGTCGCCGACCTCGTGCACGGCGGGACCGATCCCGCGGAGATCGCCGTGCTGTACCGGGTCAACGCCCAGTCGGAACGGATCGAGGCGGCTCTGGACGAGGCGGGCATCGGATACCGGCTCAAGGGCGGCGAGGGCTTCTTCGAGCGCCCCGTCGTGCGTCGGGCGATGTCGGCGATCGACCGCCTCGTCGACGGCTCGGGCGAGGCGTCGGCCGGCGCCCACAGCGGGTTGACCGACCCGGCGGACGTCGTCGCGGTCATCCGGCAGGCGCTCGAACCCCTGGGCCTGACCGCCGCGGAACCCTCCGGCACGCAGGCCCGCGAGACGTGGAATTCCCTGAGCGCGCTGGTGGGACTCGCGGAGGAGATCGCCACCGCCGAGAGTCGCCCGGGACTGCTCCCGGTCGTGGCCGGCCTGAGGGAACGCGCCGCCGCCCGGCACGCGCCGGACGAGCGGGGGGTCACGTTGGCGTCGATCCACGCCGCCAAGGGCCTCGAGTGGGACGCGGTGTTCCTCATCGGCGTGCACGAGGGCAGTCTGCCGATCAGCCACGCGATCAACGCCGGACCCGACGCGATCGAGGAGGAGCGCCGCCTTCTCTACGTGGGCATCACCCGCGCCCGCGAGCACCTGTCGCTCTCGTGGAGTCGGAGCCGCCGCGCCGGGGGCCGCGCGACCCGGCGGCCGAGTCGCTTCCTCGATCCCGTCCGCCCGGCGCAGGCCCCCGCGGCCGCCCGCCGGTCCACCGACTCGTCAGACAAGGGACGCTGCCGCGGCTGCGGGGAGAAGCTCAACGGGCCCATGCACCGGGCGCTCGGGTTGTGCCCGGAGTGCTCGGTCGAGGTCGACACCGACCTGTTCGAGCGGCTACGCGAGTGGCGCCGCGAGACGTCGGAGCGGATCGGCAAGCCCGCCTACACGGTGTTCACCAACGAGACCCTCGCCCAGATCGCCCGCGACCGTCCCGCGGACACGAGGGCCCTGGGCCGGATCGGCGGGATCGGCGCACACAAGCTCGGCGAGTACGGCGACGACGTGCTCAAGCTGGTCCGCGGGACCTGACGGCCCGGCCGGCGGCCTCAGTCCTCGTCGGGGAAGATCTCGGGCATCCAGCGCCGCACGATCTCCCGGTAGGGCGCGGACGCCTGGAGCTGGCACAGCATGCCGACCGACGCGGACAGCACCCGGTGGATCAGCACGTACTCCCGGGGCAGCGCGAACGAGCGCGAGGTCCGGAACTCCCGGCCGGAGACATCCCCGTAGACGGACATGATGCCCTGCATCCACGCACGGTCGAAGTGGAACACCGGCTCGCGCATCGGCTCGATGAACGGGTTCAGGAACGCCATCGCATCGGCGGGATCCAGCCCGCCCCGCCCCACGTATCCCGCCCTGGTCATCACCTCCACGAGCTGATCCGCGTCATCGGCCAGGGCGTGTCGCATCATCGAGATCAGCACGGTCGGTACGCCCTCCGGGAGCGGGATGGCCGCGCCGAAGTCCAACACCACCAGGCGACCGTCGTCGGCCAGCAGGAAATTGCCCGGGTGGGGGTCGCCGTGCATCAACCGTGCCCGCACGGGAGAGCTGAACTGGAACTCGGTCAGCAGTTCCCCGGCCAGATCGCGGTCCTCGGGGCTGCCGTCGGCGGAGATCCGGCTCAGCGCGCGGCCGTCCGCCCACTCGGTGACCAGTACCTTCGGCGCTGAGGCCAGAACGGAGGGGACGTGGAACTGGCGGTCGTCGCGGAACGCGGCCGCGAAGATCCGCTGGGTGTCGGCTTCGGTGCGGTAGTCGAGTTCGCTCACCGTGCTGTCGTACAGCTCGTCGATGATCCCCCTGATGTCCGTGCCGGGATTGAGCGGGCGCAGCAGCGGGGCCAGCCTGCGGAGTTGGCGCAGGTCCGAGCGTAGGGCCTCGTCGGCGCCGGGGTACTGCACCTTGACGGCCACCTCGCGGCCGTCGGACCAGACGGCGCGATGCACCTGTCCGATCGAGGCGGCCGCGGCGGCCTCGCCGTCGAACTCCGAGAACCGCTCCCGCCACCGCAGCCCGAGCTGGGCGTCCAGGACGCGTTCCACCTCGGCGGCGGGCAGAGGCGGTGCCTCGGCCTGGAGCTTGGTGAGCGCCTCACGGAAAGGTTCGGCGTACTTGTCCGGCATGCCGGCCTCGAACACGCTCAGGGCCTGTCCGACCTTCATGGCACCGCCCTTGAGCTCTCCGAGGACG
>NZ_JAALDU010000195.1 GCF_014145015.1 Dietzia sp. E1
CGGTCGCGGGGCTCGTCGCCGCGGCCGGTCGCGGTCGGGGACGCGGTCGGGCCGATCGCCCGACGGCCCCCGGTGTCGGCGTCCGGACGGGGGCCGTTCGTGGTGCCGGTGAGGCTGGACGGCAACGCGTACGGGGCGTTCGAGGGCAGACTCCCGGCCGTGTACGTCCGGGCCTGTCCCTTGGGCAGGGGCGGCCGGTCGTTGGCCCCGATGACCGCGATCCACGGGATCGGGATGGACCCCGCCACGATCGCCAACGCGATCCACGGGTTGTTCCAGAGGGCGAGGGACCCCGCGGCCAGGAGCAGCGCGGGGATCCGCACGCTCATCAGCACGAAGTAGCGCTTTTTCCGGGCCGCGAGCTCGTCCCGGTAGGACTCCCGCGCGCCCGTGATGAGCACGGGTCTCGAGGTGTCGTCCCGTTCGCCGGATCGATGACGGCGGAAGTCGGGTGCCATGGGGCCCAAGGTACTCCGGCGTTGGCGCGGCGACGCCCGGGTGCGGCATCATGAGGGGGTGAGCACCACCCGGACCAAGACACTCGAGCGCCCCGAGGTCACGACGACCGAGGAGACGCAGGACGACGCGCCCAAGTTCTTCCACTACGTGGACAAGAGCAAGATCGCCGAGAGCGCGGTCATGGGCACCTACGTGATCGCCCTGTGTGGTGAGGTCTTCCCGGTCACCCGCTCCGCCAAGCCCGGCTCGCCGGTGTGCCCGGAGTGCAAGCGCGTCTACGAGACCCTGAAGCCTGGTGAGTGACCCCGGCGCGGTCCCGGGCCCAGACGAGACGACCGCAGAATCCGCCCCCCGCCCCGCCGGGGGTGGTTCGCTGCGCGCCTGGCAGCGGACCGCTCTGCGCAAGTACCTCATGGCGCGGCCGAAGGACTTCCTGGCCGTGGCAACGCCGGGCGCCGGTAAGACGACGTTCGGTCTGCGGGTCGCCTCCGAGCTCCTCGCCGACCGCACCGTCGACGCCATCACCGTCGTCGCGCCGACCGAGCACCTCAAGTACCAGTGGGCCGCGTCGGCCGCGCGATCCGGCATCGCGCTCGATCCCGAGTACTCCAACTCCTCGGGCGCCCTGGCTCCGGAGTACCACGGAGTGGTGGTGACGTACGCCCAGGTGGCCGCGCACCCGTTCAAGCACCGCGAACGCACCGCCTCGAGGCGGACACTGGTGATCCTCGACGAGATCCACCACGGCGGCGACGCGAAGAGCTGGGGTGACGCGATCCGCGAGGCGTTCGAGGACGCCGAGCGGCGCCTGTCGCTGACGGGTACCCCCTTCCGTTCCGACGACAGCCCGATCCCGTTCGTCACCTACGAACCCGACGGGCAGGGGCACCAGCGGTCGAAGGCCGACCACTCGTACGGCTACGCCGACGCCCTGGCCGACGGCGTCGTCCGGCCGGTCGTCTTCCTCGCTTACTCGGGCGAGGCCCGCTGGCGGAGCAACGCCGGCGAGGAGTTCTCGGCCCGCCTCGGCGAGCCCCTGAGCGCCGACCAGATGTCCCGCGCCTGGCGCGTCGCGCTGGACCCCCACGGCGACTGGATGCCGGCCGTCCTGCAGGCCGCCCACACGCGCCTGCGGCAGATTCGTGCGGGCGGGGTGCCCGACGCCGGCGGCCTGGTGATCGCGACCGACCAGGAACGCGCGCGCGACTACGCGGCCCTGCTCACCGAGATCACGGGCACGCCGCCGACGCTCGTCCTGTCCGACGACCCCACGGCCTCCAGCCGGATCGGCACCTTCTCCGACTCGACCGACGAGTGGATGGTCGCCGTGCGGATGGTGTCCGAGGGCGTCGACGTCCCCCGGCTGTGCGTGGGCGTCTACGCCACCAGCGCCTCCACGCCCCTGTACTTCGCCCAGGCCATCGGCCGTTTCGTGCGCTCCCGCCGGCCGGGGGAGACCGCCTCGGTGTTCCTGCCGTCCGTGCCTGTACTCCTGCAGCTGGCCTCGCAGATGGAGGCCCAGCGCGACCACGTGCTCGGAAAGCCCCACCGGGAGGAGGGGCTGGAGGACCAGCTCCTCGCCCAGGCGAACCAGCAGCAGGACGAGAACACCGAGGACGAGGAGGACCGGGGTTACATCTCCCTCGGCGCCGACGCGGAACTCGACCAGATCGTGTACGAGGGGTCCTCCTACGGGACCGCGACCTTCGCCGGCAGCGAGGAGGAGGCCGACTACATCGGCCTACCCGGGCTGCTGGGAGCCGACGACGTGAAGGCGCTCCTGCGGCAGCGGGAGAAGGAGCAGATCAAGCGCGCGTCCGCGGAGTCGTCCTCCGGACCCGGCGCGGTCGCCGTCGTGGGCTCCGACCCGTCGGTGGCCGGCACGACGCTCCCCGGGAACGCCGCCGGGCCCGGCGCCCATGCCGGGGCCGCCGCGGACCGGGTGGCCTCCGCCGCCGAACTCAAGGACCTGCGACGCCAGCTCAACACCCTCGTGTCGGTGTACTCAGGCCGGCTGGGCAAGTCGCACGGCGCGATCCACACCCAGCTGCGCAACGCGTGTGGTGGCCCGCCCGTGCCGATGGCCTCCGCCGAGCAGATCCGCGAACGGATCAGCCTGCTCCGCAGTTGGTGAACGCCCCTACTCCGGGGCCGGGTGCCGCGCCGGAGGACGCGCGATGGCAGAGGGCGGTGTACACGGAAGGCACACCTGAGCCGGTCCGCACAGACGAGAGCGGGCCCCCGCCGTCCGGCGAGGGCCCGCTGCAGCGGTCTTATCAGTCCAGGTAGTCCCGCAGAACCTGCGAGCGCGACGGGTGCCGCAGCTTGGACATGGTCTTGGACTCGATCTGCCGGATGCGCTCACGGGTGACCCCGTAGACCTGGCCGATCTCGTCGAGGGTGCGCGGCAGGCCGTCGGTGAGGCCGAAGCGCAGTCGGACGACGCCCGCCTCACGCTCGGAGAGGGTGTCGAGCACGGAACGGAGCTGGTCCTGCAGCAGGGTGAAGCTCACGGCGTCCACGGCCACCACGGCCTCGGAGTCCTCGATGAAGTCGCCGAGCTGCGAGTCGCCCTCGTCGCCGATGGTCTGGTCCAGAGAGATGGGCTCCCGGGCGTACTGCTGGATCTCCAGCACCTTCTCCGGGGTGATGTCCATCTCCTTGGCCAACTCCTCCGGGGTGGGCTCGCGGCCCAGGTCCTGGAGCAGCTCGCGCTGGATGCGACCGAGCTTGTTGATGACCTCGACCATGTGCACCGGGATACGGATGGTGCGGGCCTGGTCGGCCATGGCGCGGGTGATGGCCTGGCGGATCCACCACGTGGCGTAGGTCGAGAACTTGTAGCCCTTGGTGTAGTCGAACTTCTCGACGGCGCGGATGAGGCCGAGGTTGCCCTCCTGGATGAGGTCCAGGAACGCCATGCCGCGGCCGGTGTAGCGCTTGGCCAGCGACACGACGAGGCGGAGGTTGGCCTCGAGGAGGTGGTTCTTGGCGCGGACACCGTCGCGCTCGATCCACTTGAAGTCGCGGCGCTGCGCGGTGGTGAGCTTCTCGCCGCGCTCGGTCACCTGCGCCATGTACCAGGTGGCGTACAGGCCGGCCTCGATCCGCTTGGCGAGCTCGACCTCCTCCTCGGCGTTGAGGAGGGCGACCTTGCCGATCTGCTTGAGGTAGGCGCGGACGGAGTCGGCGGAGGCGGTGAGCTCGGCGTCCTTGCGGGCCTGGCGGAGGGCCTCGGACTCGTCCTCGTCCCAGACGAAGTCGCCCGACGCCTTGTCCTTGGCGCTGGGCTCCTCCTTGGTCTCCTCGTCGGCCTGCTCGTCCTCGACGTCCTCGACGTCGACCTCGACGTCTTCGAGTTCGGACGTGTCGGGCTCGACCTCGAGAGCGTCCCCGGCGTCCTCCAACTGGTCGTCCTCGACCACGTCGGCGCCCGCGGGGGAGGCGGTCTTCTTGGCGGCCGTCTTCTTGGCCGCGGTCTTCTTGGCGGCGGTCTTCTTCGCCGGGGCCTTCTTGGCGGCGGTTTTCTTGGCCGCCGTCTTCTTCGCGGGCGCCTTGCGCGCGGCGGTCTTCTTGGCGGGGGCCTCGCCAGTGACCTCGGTGCCCGACGGATCGCCGCTCGCCGCGGAATCCGAACTGGTGGTCTTCGTGGCTGCCACAAACGCCCCTTCACAACCGGTTACTCGATGGGAATCGGGGATCGATGCCGCCTGGTCTGCAGACATGCGAGCCGTCCGCCTTGCGGTACCGGGCCCGTCCCCGGCCGGTACGTGTTCCCGGCCTGCGCCATTGTAACGAGATTCTGTCCGGGGGGTTGCATCCGGCGGGGTTAGCCCGGGTCAGACGCCTACGTCGGGGAGCACCCGGCCGAGGTCGAGCAGCCCCGAGTGACCTGCGGCGTAGAGGGCCGCGCCGATGATCCCGGCGTCGCCACGCCGGACGGCCGCGCGGACGGGGGTGCGGTTCTCGAGCAGGGGGAACCACTGGTCGGCGGCCTCGCTGACACCTCCCCCGAGGACGAAGGCGCGGGGCCAGAGGAGGTCCTCGATGGCGCGCAGCACGTTCGACACGTGCGGGGCCCATTCCTCGAAGCTCAGTCCGTCGCGGGCGCGGACGGAGGCGGAGGCCAGGTGCTCGGCCTCGTCGAAACCGCGCCCGGCGATGTCCTCGACCATCAGGTGGCCGAACTCGGTGTTGGGTAGCAACCTGCCGTCCAGCAGGAGGGCTGAGCCGATGCCGGTGCCGAACGTCAGCAGGATGACCAGCCCGTCGACGCCCTCACCGGCGCCGTAGTGGACCTCGGTGAGGCCGGCGGCGTCGGCGTCGTTGAGCATGAGGACAGTGCGGCCCGGTAGGTACCGGTCGAAGAGGTCGACGACGTCGCAGCCGATCCAGGAGTGGTCGATGTTGTGCGCGATGCGCGCCACGCCCTCGTGGATGACGCTCGGGAGGGCGACGCCCACCGGGCCGCGCCAGTCGAATTCGGCGACCATCTCGCGGATGAGCGCGGCGACGGCGTCGGGGGTGGCGGGCTGGGGTGTGGGGCGGACGAGCCGGTCGCCGATGAGTTCCCCGCGCGCGAGGTCGACGAGCCCCACCTTGACGCCGGTGCCGCCGACGTCCACGCCGAGTCCGGTCGGCGTCTCCGTCGGCGGGACGGCGGAGAGGGGCGAGGGGCTGGACATGTGGGGCTCCCGTGGGGTGGACCGTGCGGGGCACGGCGTGGGTTGTCAGGTGCCCGGGCCGCCGGGGCACGATGGGCGTCGGTCGCCCGCGGGCCAGCGTATCGGTCCGGCGGGCCCCGGGGCGGGTTCACCGCCGCGCCCGTGCGGCGGGTCCGAGTACGGGCCCCGGAGGGGTACGACGACGACGAGGAGGGGCACATGACGTCCAGCGGAGCAGCAGAGGAGGCCGGCCGGACCGGCCCGGAGTTCGTCGACGGGTTACGGGAGCTGGCCGAGAGGGTGGCGGTGTCGGGCGGTGACGTGGCCCGGCGGATGCTGGCCGAGTTCGACTCGCGGGGGCCGGGCTCGCAGGGGCTGGGCTCGCGGTCCAAGTCGTCGGAGACCGATCCGGTGACCGTCATCGACACCTCGGTGGAGGAGCACCTGCGGCGGGAGATCGCGGCCGCCCGCCCGGGCGACACGGTCCTCGGCGAGGAGGGCGGGGAGGTCGCGCACGACACGCACGAGACCCCGGGTGATCCGGCGGGTGGGCCAAGCGGCGAGCCGGCGGGTGATCCGGTGGACGGGGACTTCGCCGGTGCGCGCGAGCCGCGGGTCCGGTGGGTCGTCGACCCCGTCGACGGGACGGTCAACCTGCTGTACGGGATCCCGTTCACGGCGGTGTCGGTGGCCGCCGAGGTGGACGGCGTCGTGGTGGCGGGGGCGGTCCACAACATCGTCACGCGGGAGACCTGGAGCGCGGGCTCGGGCCGGGGCGCGGCCCTGAGGGAGGCGGACGGCACCACGACGGCGCTGCGCGTGTCGGACTGCGCGGACCTGTCGCTCGCCCTGGTCGGAACCGGGTTCGCCTACGACGCGGGGATCCGGGCGGAGCAGGGCCGCGTGGTGGCCGAGTTGCTCCCGCGGGTACGCGACATCCGCCGGTGCGGGTCCGCGGCGTTGGATCTGTGCATGCTGGCCACCGGCCGGCTGGACGCCTACTACGAGCGCGGGCTCAAATACTGGGACCACGCGGCGGGCGCGCTGATCGCGGCCGAGGCCGGGGCGGTGGTGGCGGTGTCGGAGGACGACGCCGTGCCCACCACCGGCGCCACGCCCGGAGTGTCGGCGGAGTTCCTCTCCGCGCTCGCGGGCGCGACCGGACGGCTCAGCAGCTGACGGCGCGCGCGGCGTCGAGTTCGGCGGAGATCGGCTGTCGACCCACCTTGAGCTCGTCGAGCGCGCCGACGGCGGCGGTGGAATCGGACAGGCGGGAGAACGTCGTGCCGAGCGCCAGGTCGACGGTGCCGTCGGTGCGGCCGTCGGTCACCAGCTGCATGCACGGCGCGGCGAGGGAGAGCGAGCGGGCGGCGGCCCGGCCCGCCTCGCCATAGCGGATCTGACCGTGGCACTCGAGGGCCTGCCCGTAGACCGGGTCGTTGCCGATCGCGTCCGAGCCCGCCGGTTGGAATCCGCGCTCGGCCAGCTCGGCGGCGACGGCACCGGCCTGCCCGCTCTGGCCGTTGGCGTTGAGCACCCGGATGCGGGTGTCGGCGAGCAGCGCCGGCGCGACCTGATCGAGGGCGTCCACGGACTCCTCCTCGAGGCCCGCCTCCTCGGCCGCCGGCGGGAGCGGGCAGGCGACGGCCTGGGTGGCGGCGTCGTCTCCGCGCAGTGCCGCGGCCCAGACGAGCGCCCCGAGGACGAGCACCACGACCACGAACAGGACGTAGGGCGAGCGCAGGCGGGTCAACCCCCGCGCGGGGGTCCGGCTCGGTGTCGCCTGGGTGCTGAGATGGACGACCATGAGGGCCTTTCCTGCAGGTGAACGGGCTGCGAGCCCCGACGGGACCCGGCCCTCCACTGTAAACGTCGGGCGCAGGCGATCCCGCCCGGAACACGGACGTGACCGCTGGATGAAAAAGGCGGGAGATTCCGTTACTATGCGTGCGCCGGTCGGTCCACCGCCGAATCGGGCACCCCCCACACAGACCCAGAAAAGAGACTCATGGCAACCGACTACGACGCTCCCCGCCGCACCGAGGCAGACGAGCTCACCGGCGATTCGCTGGAGGAGCTCAAGGCACGGCGCGCGGAGGGAGCCACCGGCGAGGTCGACGTCGACGAGACGGACACCGCCGAGTCCTACGAACTGCCGGGTGCCGACCTGTCCGGCGAGGAGCTCACGGTGCGGGTCGTGCCGGAGCAGGACAACGAGTTCACGTGTGGCGAGTGCTTCCTGGTGCACCACCGCAGCCGCTTCGCCGAGGAGCGCGACGGCATGGCCATCTGCGTGGACTGCGCGGGCTGAGTACCGCGCGCGGCGGCGCCGCCGGTCAGCTGTAGTGGTTGTCCGGCAGCGCCGCCGCGAGCCCCTCGGGGTCGCGCGTGCTGATGAGCCAGTACGGCGTGGGGTCCAGGGGGTCGTCGAGGACCACGATCACCATGGTCGGGATGTACCCGCGGTGGACGACGAACGCCTCCGGGTCCAGCTGCCGTCCCATCGCCGCCTGCTTTGCCGTGGCGGGAACGACCGCGCTGCGGGCGATCGCGTCGAACGGCAGGCGCGCGCGGCCCGCGTACAGTGTCCCTCCGCCCTGACCGTCGGATTCGACCTCGATCCTCTCGCGGCCGAGCGAGACGAACAGCCAGGCGAGCAGGGCGGGGACCACGATGACGAGTAGCCACATCCACCAGCGTGCGCCGGCCGTGAAGGCCAGGACGACCGCCACGACGGTGACCGCGGCGAGCAGGAGCCACCACCACACCGGGACGCGCAGCGTCTCGGAGTGGACGGGGCGCGGCGCGCGATCGGGTGGGGGGCGGAGATCTTCGTCGGACACGACTTCAAGACTATCGAGCAACCGGGCGACGCCCGGAAGGAGGGCGGCGGCATGGTGAGCGGATCGGCCGGGGTGAGCGGTACCGGCGAGGTGCTCCGGATACGACGGCTGGACAGTGGACTCCCGCTGCCTGTCCGGGCGCACGCGGCGGACGCCGGGATCGATCTCCACGCCGCGGAGGACTGCGACCTGACACCCGGACACCGTGTCCTCATGCCGACGGGAGTCGCCATCGCGTTGCCCGTCGGGTACGTGGGCCTCGTGCACCCACGGTCCGGCCTGGCGGCACGGGCGGGACTGTCCATCGTCAACGCACCCGGGACCGTCGACGCGGGATACCGGGGGGAGATCAAGGTGAACCTCATCAACCTCGATCCGGCCGAACCCGTCCGTATCGCGCGCGGTGACCGGATCGCACAGCTCCTCGTCCAGCGGGTCGAGTTGTGGGACGTCGTGGAGGTCGACGATCTCGACGAGACCGACCGCGGAGAGGGCGGCCACGGTTCGACCGGTGGCCACCACCGCCTGAGCTGACCGGCCGCCCTCACTCCCGGGTGGGCCGACCACCACCGCCCTCACGCTCGGGGAGACAGACCACCGCCGCGCCGACCTGACCGGCGGCGACGCCGTTGGGTAGCGTCGTCCGCGACGGCCCCGTCCGGGGCCGGGTCGCACTCCGAGAGGATTTCCACCATGTTCGGACGAAAGAAGCCGGTGACCGGGGCCCGCGACGCCGCCGCGTCCACCGAGCCGGAGTCGCAGTCGCCGTCCTCGACAGGGCCGCACGACCGCTCGTCCGTTCCAGACGTGCGCGCGTACTACACGGCCCTCGGGTACGGCCATATCGACCTGGGGTCGCTCGTCATCGGAGTGCCGCAGGGCCGCGATCTGAACGTGGCCCTCGACCCGGCCGGCCAGCCCGAGTTCCACGTCGTCACCCAGGTCTCACGTGTCATCCCGCGGGCGTTCGCCGCCCCGAAGTCGGCAGGACAGTGGCGCACGATGGTGGCCGGGATGCGTGAGCAGCTCGAACAGCAGGGCGCCGATGTCTCGGTGGTCGACGGTCCCTGGGGGCGCGAACTCGTCGCCGTGTTGCCCGGGGCGGTCTTCCGCGCCATCGGGGTCGACGGCAACCGGTGGACCGCAGAGGTCCGGGTCATGGCCACGCCCGAGCTCGCGGACCAGGCAGCGGAGGAGGGGCGGGAGGTGTTCCGGCACCTCCTCATCAACCGCGGTGACGGACCGATGCCCGTGCGGGAGCAGCTCCCGCTAACCATCCCGGACGAGATCCAGCAGGCGCTCACCCAGGCGCGGTCCCAGCAGGCGGCGCAGCAGCAGGCGCAGGCGTACCAGCAGCAGATGGC
>NZ_JAALDU010000196.1 GCF_014145015.1 Dietzia sp. E1
GTGCGCCGCCCCGGCCCCCGCCTCACCGGTATCCGCGGCGGCGGTGTCGGCGTCCGCCGACGGTCCCGCCACCGCGTTCCCGGCCGGTCCCGCGCCGTCGGTGTCGGCGGGCCGACCGGTGAGGAGCTCGGGCTCGTCGTCGAGCTCGGCCTCACCCAGGCCGATCCGCTCCTGGACCCGCTTCATCCACTTCGGCGCCCACCAGTTGTCGGTGCCGAGCATCTGCATGACCGCCGGCACCAGCAGCATGCGGATGACGGTGGCGTCGATGATGAGCGCGGCGATCATGCCGAACGCGATGTACTTCATCATCACGATCTCGGAGAAGGCGAACGCGCCCGTCACCACGATGAGGATAAGCGCAGCCGACGTGATGATCCGTCCGGTCTGCGCGACGCCACTGCGGATCGCCACCGCGGTGCGCGCGCCGCGGGAGCGGGCCTCGACCATCCGCGAGACGAGGAACACCTCGTAGTCCGTGGACAGCCCGTAGATGATCGCCATGAGCAGTACCACGACCGGCGAGGTGAGCGGGCCCGGCGTGAAGCCGAGCAGCCCGGACAGGTGCCCGTCGACGAAGATCCACGTGAGGATGCCCAGCGTGGCGCCCAGGCCGAGCATGTTCATGATGGCCGCCTTGATCGGCAGCACCAGCGACCCGAACGCCAGGAACATCAGCAGCGTCGTGGCCACGAGGACGTACAGGACGAACCAGGGCAACCCGGCGATCAGGGCGTCGACCGAGTCCTTCTCCATCGCGGGGTTGCCGCCGACGAACACCTCGGTGCCGGCGGGGATCGGGAAGGACTGCAGGTACTCGACGGTCTCGGTCGCCGCGTTGCGGTCGACCACGCCGGCCTGCAGCACCACGACCTCGCGGCCCTGCGAGTCCTGCCCGCCCGAGCGGGCGAACTGGAACGGGCCGGTGAGCCCGGGCGCCTCGTTGGCCGCGGAGCGGATCTGCGACAGGGTCGCTCCATCCGAGCCGAGGACCACGAGCTTGACCGGGTCGGTGCGGGTACCCGGGAAGTTCTGGTCGTACTCCTCCTGAGCGACGCGCGTGGGGTTGTCGGGCGGCAGGTAGGTCTCGTTGATGCCGCCGAACTTCACGCCCGAGAACGGGATGATGAGCGCGACCAGCACCACGACGACCGGGATCGCCACCGCCACCGGGCGCTTCATGGAGAAGTCGGCCACGCGGCCGAACAGTCCGTTCTCCACCTCCTCGCGGGTGCGGTGCCGCTGCATTCGCTTGATGCCGAGCGCGTCGACACGGTGGCCGAGCAGCATGAGTACGGCCGGCAACAGGGTGACCGAGAGCGCGGCGGCGAGGATCACCGCGGCGATCGCGCCGTAGGCGACGGACTTGAGGAAGTCCTGCGGGAAGACCAGCAGGCCCGACAGGGTCACGCCCACCATGACCGCCGAGAACACCACGGTCCGACCGGCGGTGGCCACGGACCGGCGCACCGCGGCGTCCGGTGGATAGCCCTCGGCCATCTCCTCGCGGAACCGGCTCACCACGAACAGGCCGTAGTCGATCGCCAGGCCCAGACCGATGAGGGTGACGACGTTCTGCGCGAACGAGTTCACGGGCGTGACCAGTGACAGCAGGTGAAGCGCGCCGAGCGAGCCGAGGATCGTCAGCACGCCCACCGCGACCGGCAGGAACGCGGCCACGACGCCGCCGAAGACTACGATGAGCAGCAAGAACACGAGCGGCAGCGCGATGAGCTCCGCGCGCACGAGGTCGGCGTCCATGCCGTCCTGCAGGGCGCCGGCGACGGGCTGGAGGCCGGCGATGTCGGTCTCGATGCCCTCGACCGGGATCTGGTCCTCGATCGCCCGGAAGTTTTGGAGGATCTCCTCGGCCTCACCGGCGATCTGGATGGAGGCCACCGCGATACCCGCGTCACGGTTGACCAGGGCCGGCGACTGGTTGAACACGAAGCTGGTCACGCCGGTGACCCGGTCGGGGTTCTCCGTACGGATCGACTCCAACGACTGCCGGATGGGCTCCTGGAACGCCGGATCGTCGACCGACGTGCCCTCGGGGGCGTGGTAGGACACCACGACGTCGCCGAGGGCGTCGCGCCCGTACGCCTCCTGCTCCAACTGCTCGGCGGTCGCCCATCCGCTGTCGGGGTCCTCGAAGCCGCCCTGGCCGAACGGGTTGCCGAACGCGGAGCCGGCGAGGCTGAGGAAGGCCATGACCACCACGGAGCAGATCACGACCAGGACGCGGCGGCGGGCGACGAACCGCCCGAGTGAGTTGAACACCGGGGAAACTCCTAGCGCGAGGTGAGCAGTGCCGACAGCGGCCGCAGCGGCTGCAGCCAGGCACCCTCGTCGGGCAGGTTGTCGAGGCTGACGCGCGGCAGCGGCTCGCGGAACACCCCGGGGATGTCCTCGAGGTCGAGGAACGTGATGGTGTCGTGCTGGACGGCCCAGGTGGCGTGCTCGCGGAACCCGATCACGGCGACCGGGATGTCCTCGGCCAGCTCCTCGAGGGGCTCGCGGAACGCCTGCCCGTCGGCGGAGGCCACCACGACGCCGGCGAGCCGGCCGGACTCGGCGCGCCGGTCGATGTGCTCGAGCATGTCGTCGTCGACATCGGAGTCGTCGCTGGTCTTGGGCTTGGCGAAGACGGCGAAGCCGACGTTGCGCAGGGCCTCGACCCACGGGCGGACGTTGTCCGAGGTGCCCGGGACGATGTTGGTGAAGACGGTCGCCTCGGCCTCGAGGGCGTCCTGCGTCCGCACGGACAGGTCGGCGGTGTAGCCGAGCAGCCAGCGGCCGAGCGCGTCGAAGCGCGGGCGGTACACGGCGGTCGGGCGGCCGCCGAGGATCGAGCCGAGCCCCATGTCGACGTTGGGCGCGTCCCACACGAGGAGCACCACCCCCGGTCCGTCGGGCGTGGCCACCTCCGTCATGTCGTGGTTGCGCATCTCGTCTGGTGGGGTCATCGCGTCGTCCGCCTCGGTTCTCGTCGTTCGGGGGTCCTGGGGTGGGGCGTCAGTGCACCCGACGCCAGAGGAACTCGTTGATCACCCGTTCCTCCTGCAACCCCTTGCCCTCGAACTTCGTCACGGGTCTGTCCAGACTGAACGGTACGTGGCGGAGGTCCGTCGCGGGGTCCAGCCGCTGGAGCGCGGGCTCGGCGTCGCCGGTCTCGGCGATCCACTCGGCGTAGTCGGCGTGGTCGGTGGCCACGTGCAGCACGCCGCCCGGCTTCAGCCGCGAGGCGATGAGCTCGAAGGTGCCGGACTGCAGGAGCCGCCGCTTGTGGTGGCGGGCCTTGGGCCAGGGGTCGGGGAAGAACACACGGACACCGTCCAGGCTGGCCGGCGCGATCATGTTGGTGAGCACGTCCACGCCGTCGCCGCGGATCATGCGCACGTTCTCCAGGCCCTCGCGCAGGATCATGCCCAGCAGCTGGGCCAGTCCCGGCTGGTAGACCTCCACGGCGATGACGTCGATGTCCGGTTCGGCCGCGGCCATGGCGGCCGTGGAGGTACCGGTGCCGGAGCCGATCTCCACGATCAGCGGCGCGCGCCGGCCGAAGAGCGCCTCGGGGTCCACGATCTCGTCGGAGACGTTGCGACCGTAGGTCGGCCAGTGCTCCTCCCAGTTGCGCTGCTGACCGGGCCGCAGGGTGCCGCGGCGGAACCGGTAGGCGGTCACCCGGGGGAAGAGAC
>NZ_JAALDU010000197.1 GCF_014145015.1 Dietzia sp. E1
TCGACTCGCTCACCTCCGAGTTCAGCTCGCTCCTGCCGCAGCAGGGCCAGGGCCAGCAGGGCGCACAGGGCCAGGGTCAGGGTCAGGGCGGCGACGGCAGGGGCGGCGAGGGCCGCGGCGACGGTCCCCAGGCCAGCGGGCGGACCGACGGTGACGTCGTGCCCGTGCCGGCGCGCGGCGGGGGTGAGGGCGCATGACCACACCATCCGTCCTCGCGGGCCGGTACGAGATCGGCGAGACCCTCGGCTTCGGCGGCATGTCGGAGGTCCACCGGGGTCGGGACACGGTTCTCGGCCGCGACGTCGCCGTGAAGATCATGCGGCCCGAGCTGGCCCGCGACGAGACCTTCTACCAGCGCTTCCGCCGCGAGGCGCAGAACTCGGCGTCGCTCAACCACCCGTCGATCGTCGCGATCTACGACCAGGGCGAGGAACACACCGACGAGGGCTCCCTGCCGTACATCGTCATGGAGCTCGTCGAGGGCGACACCCTGCGCGACATCATCCGGATGGACGGCCCGATGCCACTCGAGCGGGCGCTCGGCGTGATGGCCGACGTGTGCGGGGCGCTCGACTTCTCGCACAAGAAGGGCATCATCCACCGCGACGTCAAGCCGGCCAACGTCATGATCTCCCGCGACGGCGCGGTCAAGGTCATGGACTTCGGCATCGCGCGCGCGGTCAGCGACTCCTCGTCGACGCTCACCACCACGTCGTCGGTCCTCGGCACCGCGCAGTACCTGAGCCCGGAGCAGGCGCGCGGCGAGACCGTCGACGCCCGGTCGGACCTGTACTCCGCCGGTTGCGTGCTCTACGAGATGGTCGCCGGGGTGCCGCCGTTCACGGGCGAGTCGCCGGTCGCGGTGGCGTACCAGCACGTCCGCGAGTCCCCGCGGCCGCCGTCGGCGGTCAACCCGGAGGTGACGCGGTACGTCGACGCGGTGGTCATGCAGGCCATGGCCAAGAACCCGGAGAACCGCTACACCTCGGCCGGGGAGATGCGCACCGACCTCATCACGGTGCTCACCGGCGGCCGTCCGGCGGCGCCGTTGGTGTTGTCCGACGACGACCTCGACGACGACGAGCGGCCCGACGCGCCACACGGGTTCACCGGCGCGGGGTACGGGACGGGCCGGCCCCAGCAGTCTCCGTCGGATGCGCTCACCGAGGCCCACGATCTGGCGGGCGTGACCGGTGGCGCGGCCGGCGGAGCCGCGGGTGCCGCGGCGGGGTCCCGTCCCGCGTCCCA
>NZ_JAALDU010000198.1 GCF_014145015.1 Dietzia sp. E1
CGACCTGCCGCCCCGAGCCCGCGACGTGCCCCGGGGCCGCGCCCGTGCCGAACCGCGGCGCAATTTGCCACACTGGAGAAATGACCCCGCCGGAGCTCGTGATCCGTCGCGCCTCGCGCGCAGACCTGGACCTCGTGCTGTCCGCGGGCGACCTGTTCGACTCCCCGCCCACCGCCGAGTGGACGCAGGACTTCCTCGACCGCGGCTCCAACCTGCTCCTGATGGCCCTCCACGACGGGGTCCCGGTGGCGATGCTCGTCGCCGTGGAGACCGGCCACCTGGGCGCCAGCCCGGACCTGTTCGTCTACGGCATCCGCGTCCGCGAGGACCTGCGGCGCCAGGGCATCGCGCACAGGCTCGTCGACAAGGCCGTCTCGGTGGCCGAGGAGGCCGGCTGTCGACGCGTGTGGGGATCGATGCACGACGGCGACGTCCAGGACCTGGGCCCCGACTCGCCGCTCCACACCCCGAACGACGTCACCGCCGAACCCACCACGTTCGTCATTCCGATTCCGTGACGTCCGGCGGGAAGGTGTATGGTGGCCCGCATGCAGCGCGTGCTCCTTCTTGGATGCCGCGGCGGGGCCCGCTAGAGCGGACCGGCTCCCCGTCGCGGGATCTCGTCGCGCCGGTCCGATCCTGAAACGATCGAACTCCACGGAAGTTGAGCCCCCGCAATGAATCCCGCT
The DNA here is from genome assembly GCF_014145015.1 of Dietzia sp. E1. Lineage (GTDB taxonomy): Bacteria > Actinomycetota > Actinomycetes > Mycobacteriales > Mycobacteriaceae > Dietzia > Dietzia cinnamea_A. Next base: position 690 of record NZ_JAALDU010000198.1, read on the forward strand.
GATGCCTTCGTCTCGTCGTCGTCGACCCTGACGCCCCCCTCCAAGCCCGGCCGCCCCGACCAGCCGTCGTGGAACAAGCAGCGCGGCTCCTCCATGCCGTGGCACCGGTACCGGCCGTTCGCCGAGGAGGTCGAGGACGTCTCGCTGCCCGACCGCACCTGGCCCGACAAGGTCATCACCCACGCCCCCCAGTGGTGCGCCGTGGACCTGCGCGACGGCAACCAGGCCCTGATCGACCCGATGAGCCCCGCGCGCAAGCGCCGCATGTTCGACCTGCTGGTGCGCATGGGATACAAGGAGATCGAGGTCGGGTTCCCGTCCGCGTCGCAGACCGACTACGACTTCGTCCGCGAGATCATCGAGGACGACGCGATCCCGGACGACGTCACCATCCAGGTGCTGGTCCAGTGCCGCGAGGACCTCATCCGCCGCACCTTCGAGGCGTGCGAGGGCGCGTCCGACGTGATCGTGCACTTCTACAACTCCACGTCGATCCTCCAGCGCAAGGTCGTCTTCCGTAAGGACCGCGACGACATCAAGAAGATCGCCACCGACGCCGCCGAGCTGGTCACGACCATCGCGAAGGACTACCCCGACACCAACTGGCGCTGGGAGTACTCGCCCGAGTCGTTCACCGGCACCGAACTGGGCTTCTCCAAGGAGGTCTGCGACGCGGTGACCGAGGTCGTGGGCGCGACGCCGGACAACCCGATCATCATCAACCTGCCGGCGACGGTCGAGATGGCCACGCCCAACGTCTACGCCGACCAGATCGAGTGGATGCACCGCAACCTGGCGCACCGTGACTCGACCATCCTGTCGCTGCACCCGCACAACGACCGCGGCACCGGCGTGGCCGCCGCCGAGCTGGCGTTCCAGGCCGGCGCCGACCGCATCGAGGGCTGCCTGTTCGGCAACGGCGAGCGCACCGGCAACGTCTGCCTGGTGACGCTGGGCATGAACATGCTCACCCGCGGCGTCGACCCGCAGATCAACTTCTCGGACATGGACGAGATCCGCCGCACGGTCGAGTACGCCAACCAGCTGCCCGTCCCCGAGCGCCATCCCTACGGCGGCGACCTGGTCTTCACCGCCTTCTCCGGCTCCCACCAGGACGCCATCAACAAGGGCTTCGACGCCCTGCAGGCCGAGGCCGACGCCCGCGGCGAGGACATCACCGACATCACGTGGGAGGTCCCGTACCTGCCCGTCGACCCCAAGGACGAGGGCCGCACGTACGAGGCTGTCATCCGCGTGAACTCGCAGTCCGGCAAGGGCGGCGTCGCCTACATCATGAAGAGCGACTACGGCCTGCAGCTGCCGCGGCGCCTGCAGATGGAGTTCTCGCAGATCGTCCAGAACGTCACCGACTCCGAGGGCGGCGAGGTCACGCCCAAGGCGATGTGGGACATCTTCTCGCTCGAGTACCTGGACCGCGTCTCGCCCATGGAGCGCATGTCCCAGGTGCTCTCGCCGGCCGAGACCGACGACGGCGAAGACTTCATCGAGGCCGTCATCAAGTGGAAGGGCGAGACGCGCGAGCTGACGGGGTCCGGTAACGGCCCCCTGGCGGCGTTCGTCGCCGCCCTGAACGAGATGTTCGACGACGAGGTGCGCATCCTCGACTACTCGGAGCACGCGATGACCGCCGGGGATGACGCGACCGCAGCCGCGTACGTCGAGGTGCAGTTCGGCAACCGGGTCTTCTGGGGTGTCGGCCGGGCCGGTTCGATCACCACCGCATCCCTGCGCGCCGTGGTCTCCGCCGTGAACCGTGCGTACGCCGACGAGGCCGAGGGCGCCGAGGCCGTGGGCTCGGTCGAGGGCGCGCGCACCTGGGCCCCGTGACGGGCTGAGGTACGGCGGGCTGGCTGCCCGGCAGGCCGGCGAGGCCCCGACCATCGAGAAGACCGTTCCGCACACATCACCCGAGTGAAGGTGTGCGGAACGGTCTTTTCGTGTACCCACGGCGCCCCCCGAACCTCGTTTGTCGCATGTATCACTCCGGTAACGATGGTCTCGATCCGATTACAACAAGCGCGTAATGTGGCGACGGGTCGCGCCGATAGGTATGGCGTCTGCCCTCCGTAAACGTCAGTCTGGAGCTGTTATGTCCGTGACACGCCGTGGGTTCCTCACCGCCGCATCGGTCGGCGTGGGCGCCGCCGTCGCCTCCTCCGTCCGCGGCCCCGTAGCCGGGGCCGATCCGTTCAGCACCGGCTCCCTCGGCGTGGCCCAGGACCTCATGCAGTCGATCTCCACCGGCAGCGGCATGATCCAGCCCAACGGCCCGCTCGGCTTCGTGGGCGTCACGTTCCCGAGCCCGGAGGACATCGCCGGCCGCATCCGGTTCGCGTTCCCTGACGGCTCCGTGGGCGACTGGCTCCCGCTCGAGGCGATGGATTCCGCGCCGGACGCCGGCAGCACGCCCGCAGCCGAGCTCGTCGCCGCGCCCGAGGGGGCCGTCGGCTACGAGGTCGACGCTCCCGCGGGCTCGGAGGCCACCGTCTTCGACGACGGCCGCGGCACCCCGCGCAACTACAGCCTCGGCAGCATCGGACTGGCCGGCCTGCCGGTGATCCCGCGTGCGGCGTGGGGCGCCGGCGACGTCTCCGGATTCCGGTGGGCGCCGACCTACTTCCCCGCGCAGTCCATCACCATCCACCACACCGCGGTCGTGCCCGGACCGGACCGCGCCGCGAGCGTGCGGGCGATCTACAACTACCACGCCAACACCCTGGGCTGGGGCGACGTCGGGTACCACCTGCTCATCGACCCCGAGGGCCGGATCTACCAGGGCCGTGGCGGGACACCGGTGGGCAATCCGGTGTTCCAGTTCCCGCCCGTCGCGGGCATCGCTCCCCCGGTGGTCACCGCCGGACACGTGGGCGGCTTCAACAACGGCAACATCGGCATCAGCCTGCTGGGCGACTTCACCGGCGCGCCGCCGACCGCAGCCGCGGTGGGCGCGACCATCGACTGCGTGCGCGCCCTGTGCAACGCGACGGGCATCAACCCGCGGGCGGGCATCACGTACCGCAACCCGCAGGGCGGCGCGACGCGACCGATGATGGCGGTCTCGGGCCACCGCGACTGGGGCGGCACCGCGTGCCCGGGCAACTCCTTCTACCCGCAGATGCAGTTCATCCGGGATCACGCAGCCAACGGCTGGACGCCCACCGCGATCTCCTCGGCGGCCTTCGGCTCCTGACCGCGGCCGGGCGGGGCGGCCGGGCCGCGCGGGCAGGGCGGTCGCAGCGCGC
>NZ_JAALDU010000019.1 GCF_014145015.1 Dietzia sp. E1
GCCGCACACGGGCGGGCAGGCGCCGCGGCAGCACCACCAGCGCGACGGCGGCGACCGCCCCCACCGCGAGCCCGCCGAGATGCGCGCCCAGCGAGACCCCGGGGACGATGAAGCTGACGCCGATGTTGAGCACGAGCAGCAAGCCGATGCCCTTGACGTCGAGGCGCAGGGACATGGCGACAATGGCGTACGCCCCCATCAGCCCGAAGATGGCCCCGGAGGCTCCGGCGGTGAGCGCGTTCTGGCTGGTGAACATCACCGCCACGGACCCGCCGAGGGCGGAGACGAGATAGAGACCCAGGAACCGGGCGTGCCCGATGCTGCGCTCGATCCCCAGACCGAGGATCCACAGCATGTACATGTTGAGCAGCAGGTGCATCGGGCCGAAATGCTGGAACGCCGAGGTGAGCAGCCGCCACCACTCGTCGCGGACCGCCACCATCGGCGGGAAGAGGGCCGTGGCCTCGAACAGGGCCGACGCGCTGTTCGCCATGATGCTGCGCGCCTGCGCCGCGGTGGCGACGTAGACGGCGAGGTTGGCGGTGATGAGCCACGCCGTGACCGGCTGGAGGCGGAAGAAGCGCGAGACCGCGCCACCGCGGTGGGTCTGGATGCTCATGGCTCCCGGTTCGTCGTGCTGCGGATAGACGTGCGGCGCGGGCCCGGGAGTCCCGGGACCCGCGCCGCCGACCGGCCGGGGAGGTCGGTCAGGAGATCTCGATCGACTCGATCACGACGTCCTCGGTCGGACGGTCCATCGCACCGGTACGGGTGGTGGCGATGGCGTCGACGACCTTGCGGGAGTCCTCGTCGGCGACCTTGCCGAAGATGGTGTGGCGGTTGTTCAGGTGCGGCGTGGGGCCGACCGTGATGAAGAACTGCGATCCGTTTGTGCCCGGTCCGGCGTTGGCCATGGCCAGCAGGTAGGGCTCGGAGAACTGCAGCTCCGGGTGGAACTCGTCCTTGAACTGGTAACCCGGGCCGCCGCGGCCGGTGCCCGTGGGGTCGCCGCCCTGGATCATGAAGCCGGAGATGACGCGGTGGAAGATGGAGCCGTCGTAGAACGGGCCGGTCTTCTCCCCCTTGGCGTTAGCCTGGGAGTACTCCTTGGAGCCGTCGGCCAGCCCGACGAAGTTCTGCACGGTCCCCGGGGCGTGGTTGCCGTACAGCTCGACGACGATGTCGCCCCGGTTGGTGTGGATGGTTGCCTTCTGCGTTGCGATGCTCACGTGTCCCATCCTGCCACGATGGTGGAACCGATGTCGGCGAGGTGGTGGTCGGTGTCCGAGCGCTGTGCCACCATCGTCACATGAGCACACGAAGCGATCGCGCCGCCCACCGCAAGGCCGTCAAGCAGGCGGACAAGGACCTGAACAAGGCTGGGACCGCCGCGCGCAAGGCGTTCGACCTCAAGGACCCGCGGTTCCTCGGCGAGGCCGCCGTCGCCGCCACCCGGGGCCCCGTCGGGCTCGCCCTCTTCGGAGCAAGCCGCGGCATCCAGGTGCTCCGTGAGCGCCGCGCGGAGCAGGCGGAGATCCTCGGTGACCTCGCGGCCGACGCCCGCCAGCACGCCGACTCCCTGCGCGAGAAGACCTCCGCCCTCGCCACGCCGCAGGAGAAGCGCAGCCCGCTGCGTCGCTTCGCGCCGCTGTGGATCGTGGGACTCGTCGGCGGTGCCGCCGTCGTCGGCGCCACCGCGTACTTCCTGCGCGACCCGGGTTCGCCCGCTCCCTCCTCCCCGCCGGCGCCCAAGCCCACCCCGGCTCCGCC
>NZ_JAALDU010000001.1 GCF_014145015.1 Dietzia sp. E1
CCGAGCGGCGCGCCGGAGAAGTTCACGACACACGCGATGGTGCTGCCGTCGTGGTCGGTCCGCAGGAACGACAGCGTGTTGTGCTCGGAGTCGTTGGCGTCGATCCACGAGAAGCCCGAGGGGTCGTCGTCGAGCGCCCACAGACCGGGGTTCTCGGCGTAGCGGGCGTTGAGGTCGCGCACGCAGTCGCGGATGCCGCGGTGGTACTCGCCCTCCCAGCCCTCGAGGTCGTCCCACGCGACCCCGCGCTCGGCGTTCCACTCGGTGGTCTGGCCGAATTCGAGTCCCTGGAAGAGGAGCTTCTTACCGGGGTGGGCCCACATGTAGGCGTAGAGGCTGCGGATCCCGGCGGCGCGGTCCCACGAGGAGCCGGGCATGCGCTCCCACATGGAGCCCTTCCCGTGGACGACCTCGTCGTGGCTGAGGGGGAGGACGAAGCGCTCGCTCCAGGCGTACATGAGCGAGAAGGTGATCTCGCCGTGGTGGTAGCCGCGGTAGATCGGGTCCAGGCCCACGTACTGGAGGGTGTCGTTCATCCAGCCCATGTTCCACTTCATGGAGAAGCCGAGGCCGCCGGTGTAGGTGGGGGCGGTGACGCCGCCCCACGAGGTGGACTCCTCGGCGACGGTGAGGACGCCGGGGTGCTTGCGGTGGACCGTGGCGTTGACCTCCTGGAGGAACGAGATGGCCTCGAGGTTCTCGCGGCCGCCGTGGATGTTGGGCGTCCACTGTCCCTCGTCGCGGGAGTAGTCGAGGTAGAGCATCGAGGCGACGGCGTCCACACGGAGCCCGTCGACGTGGAACTCGTCGGCCCAGTACAGGGCGTTGGCGACGAGGAAGTTGCGGACCTCGCGCCGGCCGAAGTCGAACACGTAGGTGCCCCAGTCGGGCTGTTCGCCGCGCCGGGGGTCGCCGTGCTCGTACAGCGGGGTGCCGTCGAACCGGCCGAGGGACCACTCGTCCTTGGGGAAGTGCGCGGGGACCCAGTCCACCAGGACGCCGATGCCGTGTGAGTGCAGGTGGTCGATCACGTAGCGCAGGTCGTCCGGGGAGCCGAACCGGCTGGTGGGGGCGAAGTAGCCGGAGACCTGGTAGCCCCACGAGCCGCCGAACGGGTGCTCGGCGACGGGCATCAGTTCCACGTGTGTGAACCCGGTGGAGAGGACGTGCTCGGCGAGTTGGTGCGCGAACTCGCGGTAGTCGAGTCCGGGCCGCCAGGAGCCGACGTGGACCTCGAGGATGGTCATGGGGGAGCGCGAGTGGTCGCGGGTCGCGCGGGCGGCGATCCACTCGTCGTCGTTCCACTCGTAGGCGGAGGTGAACACCTTCGACGCGGTGGCGGGGGGCACCTCGGTCGCGACGGCCATGGGGTCGGCGTGGTCCACCGTCCGCCCGTCGGCGCCGCGGACGCGGTACTTGTAGACGGCGCCGTCGCCGACGTCGGGGACGAACAGTTCCCACACGCCGGAGGAGCCGATCGAGCGCATGGGCAGCGCGACGGGGTTCCAGCCGCAGAAGTCGCCGACCACGCTGACGCCGCGGGCGTTGGGCGCCCACACGGCGAAGGACGTCCCGGTGACCGGCCCGCTGGGGGAGTCGTAGGTGCGGACGTGCGCGCCGAGCGCGTCCCAGAGGCGCTCGTGGCGTCCCTCGCCGATGAGGTGCAGGTCGACCTCGCCGAGGGTCGGCAGGAACCGGTAGCCGTCGGCGACGGTGCGGGTGTGGCCGTCCGCGTAGGCGACGCGGAACCGGTAGTCGGGGACCTCGGTCTCGGGCAGAGCGGCCTGGAACAGGCCGTCGGAGACGGGCTCCATCGGGACCGTCCGGTCACCGAAGTCGATCTCGACGGACACCGCCCCCGGCTGCATGGTGCGCACGACGGAACCGTCGCCGTCGCGGTGCGTGCCGTAGACCGAGTGGGGATCGTGGTGGGTGCCCGCGCGGAGCCGACCGAGGACCTCGCCGGTGAGGGGCGTGGGCCGCGGCGCCGCGTCCGGTACGGGGGTCGCGGCCGGCCCGGGTGTCGCGCGAGCCGCCGGGGATGACGGCGACGACGACGAGGTCTTCTCCGGCCGGGGCCGGGCGGTCGCGGGGTCCTGCTTCTTGTGCTTTCCCATGGTCGTTCGCCTCAATCCACGGTGTGCGTTCGGTAGGACAGTTCGACCCTACGTGCTCCGGAGCAGGGTGGGATCGAGACGATGTGCGCGACCGCGGACCACGGCTCGAGCCGGACGTAGTTGCTCGACCCCCAGTGGAACTCGTTGCCCGACACCTCGTCGCGCACGCTGAACCGGGCGTCGTCGTCGTAACCGAGCGCCGACATGTCCAGGTGGAGGGTGCCCTCCTGGACGCCGAGGGAGTCCAGGGTGACCACGGTCAGAACGGTGTCGCCGGTGGCGGGATCGATCTTGGAGTAGGCGATGATCCGGTCGTTGTCGACGTCATGGAAGTGCAGGGTCCGCAGCTGCTGGAGCGCGGGGTGCTCGCGCCGGATCCGGTTGAGCGCGCGCAGCCAGGGCGCCAGCGACTGTCCGGCGGCCTCGGCGGCCGCGAAGTCGCGGGGTCGCAGTTGGTACTTCTCCGAGTCGAGGTACTCCTCGCTGCCCTCGGTGACGGGCTGCCACTCGTAGAGCTCGAAGCCCGAGTACACGCCCCAGGCGGGCGAGAGGGTCGCGGCGAGGGCGGCGCGGATCGCGAACATCGCCGGGCCGCCGCGCTGGAGCGACTCGTGCAGGATGTCCGGGGTGTTGGTGAACATGTTGGGCCGCGCCTCGTCGACGTGGGCCAGCAGCTGCTCGCAGAACTCGACCAGGTCGGCCTTGGTGGTCTTCCACGTGAAGTACGTGTACGACTGCGAGAACCCGCGCTTGGCGAGCCCGAACAGCCGGGCCGGTCGGGTGAACGCCTCGGCGAGGAACAGCACGTCGGGCTCGGTGCGCTTGACCTCGCTGATGAGCCGGTTCCAGAAGTCCGCGGGCTTGGTGTGCGGATTGTCCACGCGGAAGATCCGCACGCCCAGTGACGTCCAGTGCCTGACCACGCGCAGCACCTCGGCGTAGATGCCCTCGGGGTCGTTGTCGAAGTTGATCGGGTAGATGTCCTGGTACTTCTTGGGCGGGTTCTCGGCGTAGGCGATGTGCCCGTCGGGCAGGACGGTGAACCACTCGGGGTGCTCGGCGGCCCACGGGTGGTCGGGGGCGCACTGCAGCGCGAGGTCGAGCGCGACCTCGACGCCGCGTTCGCCCGCGTACTCCACGAGCCCGCGGAAGTCCTCGGTCGTGCCGAGCTCGGGGTGCACCGCGTCGTGGCCGCCGTCCCGTGAGCCGATGGCCCACGGGGATCCCACGTCGTCCGGATCGGGGGTCAGCGTGTTGTTGCGGCCCTTGCGGTTGATCTCCCCGATCGGGTGGATGGGCGGCAGGTACACCACGTCGAACCCGAGGTCGGCTGCGTGGTCGATGTATGCCCGCGACGTGGCGAAGGTGCCGTGGACGGGCCGGCCCTGCTCGTCCCAGCCGCCGGTGGATCGGGGGAAGAACTCGTACCAGGAGCTGAACTGTGCCTCGCGGCGATCGACCCACACCCGGTGGGTCTGCCCGACGGTGACCAGCTCGCGCACCGGGTCGGCGGCGAGCGCCGCGGCGACCTCCGCCGACAGGGCCCGCTCCGTTCGGGTGGCCGCGTCGCCGTCACCGCGCAGCGCGTCGGCGGCCCCCGAGAGCAGGGCGGCCCGGTCCGCCTCGCCGGCGGTGGTGGCCCGGGTGACCGCGAGGTCGAGCACTCGCGCGCCCACCTCGAACTCGTTGCCCAGCATGTCGGTGTCCTGGCCCGCGTCCATCTTCTTGGTGATGCCGCTGCGCCAGGTGGCGAAGGGGTCGGACCAGGCCTCCACGCGGAACGACCACATGCCGGGCACGTCGGTGTGCAGCAGGGCGTGAACGGTGTCGGGTTCGGCACCGGGCGCCATCGTGGTGCGCGAGGAGAGGCCGCCGGGTCGCCGGACCACGAGGCTGGCGGACAGGGCGTCGTGGCCCTCCCGCCAGACGATGGCGGAGATCGGCAGTATCTCGCCGACCACGGACTTGGACGGGAACCTCCCGCAGGAGACGAGGGGACGGACCTCGTCGATGGCAAGACGGTCGTTCACGTCGGTGCTCCTTTTCGGCTGCGGGTCGGCGCCGCGAAGTGGCGACGTCCGTCACCGACGACGCTAGCGAAGTCGGGCCGATCCTTCAGGGCCGTCATCTCCGGTTAACCCGCCCGAGCCGTGTTCCTCCCCACCCGGGGCCGCGATAACCGGTTAGATGGGAATCGTGAGCACCGCCATCGACATCGACCCCGACCTCGTCCTCGACCTGCGTGACGTCTCGCTCCGGCGGGACGGCAAGACCCTCGTGGGGCCACTGACCTGGCAGGTCGAACTCGACGAGAGGTGGGTGGTGCTCGGCCCCAACGGCGCGGGCAAGACCTCGCTGCTGAGGATCGCCTCGGCGCTGGAGTACCCGAGCACCGGCACCGCGGTCATCCTCGGTGAGCAGCTCGGTCGGACGGAGGTGACCGAGCTGCGCAGCCGGGTCGGCCTGTCCTCGGTCGCCGTCGCGGGCCGGATCCCCGGCGACGAGGTGGTCAGCGACCTCGTCATCTCGGCCGGGTACGCGGTCCTGGGGCGCTGGCGGGAGAAGTACGACGAGCAGGACTTCGAGCGCGCCGCCGACACGCTCGAGTCGATCGGCGCCGAGCATCTCGCGGACCGGACGTGGGGAACCCTCTCGGAGGGCGAGCGCAAGCGCGTGCTCGTCGCCCGGGCGATGATGACGGACCCTGAGCTGCTGCTACTCGACGAGCCGGGCGCCGGTCTGGATCTCGGCGGGCGCGAGGACCTGGTGGCCCGTCTCGGGGACATGGCCATGGACCCGGACGCCCCCGCGACGGTCCTGGTGACCCACCACGTCGAGGAGATCCCCCCGGGCTTCACCCACGCCATGCTGCTGGCGGAGGGCGAGGTGACCGCCATGGGGCTCATCGACGACGTGATCACCTCCGAGAACCTCAGCCGCGCCTTCGCCCAGTCGATCACCGTCGACGCGATCGACGGCCGCTACTTCGCCCGC
>NZ_JAALDU010000199.1 GCF_014145015.1 Dietzia sp. E1
CGGAGGCCTTCCGCGGCGCGGGCGAGATCGTCGCCGAGCAGGCCCGCTGGTGGGCGGCCCGGGCGACCGATGCCCGCCGCGACGCCCTGGCCACGGCCTTCCGGCAGATCTCGGAGGCCGCGGCGGAGGAGTTCGTCGGCGAGTACGCGGACGACGTCGCCGTCGTCACCGGCGCCGGAAAGGGCTCCATCGCCGCGGCGGTCACCGGCCGCCTCCTGGCCGGTGGCGCCACCGTGGTGGCCACCACCTCGAGCCTCGACCAGGGCAAGCTGGCGTTCTTCAAGGACCTCTACCGCTCCAACGCCCGCGGTGGCGCGGCGCTGTGGGTCCTGCCCGCCAACATGACCTCCTACTCGGACGTCGACGCGTTGGTCGAGTGGGTCGGCTCGGAGCACTCGGAGTCGGCCGGCGGTCAGACCACCGTGCTCAAGCCGGCGCTCACGCCGACGCTGCTGTTCCCGTTCGCCGCACCGCGCGTCCAGGGCTCGATGGCCGACGCCGGCCCGCGGGCCGAGACGGAGATGCGCGTCCTGCTGTGGAGCGTGGAGAAGCTCGTCGCCGGGCTCGGCGCGATCGGCGCCGACACGGACGTCGACTCCCGCCTGCACGTGGTCCTGCCGGGCTCGCCCAACCGCGGCATCTTCGGCGGCGACGGCGCCTACGGCGAGGCCAAGGCCGCGCTCGACGCCATGATCGCCAAGTGGGGTTCGGAGAAGGCCTGGTCGCAGCGGGTCACCTTCGTCCACGCGATCATCGGCTGGGTCCGGGGCACCGGCCTCATGGGCCACAACGACCCGCTCGTCGAGGCCGTCGAGGCCGCGGGTGTGTCCACGTGGTCCACCGCGGGGATGGCCACCGAGCTGCTGCGCTGGTGCGCACCGGAGTTCCGCGAGGCCGCCGCCGAGAAGCCGGTCACCGTGGACCTCACGGGCGGGCTCGGGACGGCCGACCTCGACATGTCCGCGCTCGCCGCGGACCGGCCCACCGCCTCCGCGACGACCCCGGCCGAGGACACCGCCGGCACGATCGCCGCGCTGCCCTCGCTGCCGACGGTCGCCGCCGACGAGCGGCCCGAGTGGGGTGAGGTCACCCAGGACCTCGAGGACATGGTCGTCATCGTGGGCGCCGGCGAGGTCGGCCCCTACGGCAGCGCCCGTACCCGCTTCGAGGTGGAGACCACCGGCGACCTCACCGCCGCCGGCGTGGTCGAGCTGGCCTGGTCGACGGGCCTGATCACGTGGGAGGACTCGCCCCGCGCGGGATGGACCGTCACGGCCACCGGCGAGGCGATCGACGAGGCGGACATCGCCGAGCGGTTCCGCGACGAGGTCCTGGCCCGGGTGGGCGTGCGCACGTACGCCGATGACGCCCGCGCCGAGATGTTCGACAACGCCGCGCCGCAGCTGACCTCGGTGTTCCTGCCGGAGGACCTGTCCTTCGTCGTGGACGACGAGGCCCAGGCCCGCGCCTACCTCTCGGACGACCCGGAGAACACCGTCGTCACGCAGAGCGAGGACGGGGAGTGGACGGTCACCCGCAAGGCCGGCACGGAGATCCGCGTTCCGCGCCGCACGATGCTCACGCGCGTGGTCGGTGGCCAGATCCCGACCGGGTTCGACCCCACGGCGTGGGGCATCCCCGCGGACATGGTCTCCGGCATCGATCGGGTGGCCGCGTGGAACCTCGTGGCCACCGTGGACGCCTTCATCTCGTCGGGCTTCACCCCGGCCGAGCTGCTGGCCCACGTCCACCCGGCCGACGTCGCCAACACGCAGGGCACCGGCATGGGCGGCATGACGAGCATGCGCTCGCTGTACATCGACGGCATCCTCGGCCGCAGTCGCGCCAACGACACGCTGCAGGAGGCGCTGCCCAACGTCGTGGCCGCGCACGTCATGCAGTCCTACGTCGGCGGCTACGGCTCGATGGTGCACCCGGTGGCGGCCTGCGCCACCACCGCGGTGAGCGTCGAGGAGGGCTTCGACAAGATCCGCGCCGGCAAGGCCGAGTTCGTGGTCTCGGGCGGGTTCGACGACCTGTCCATCGAGGGCATCCAGGGCTTCGCCGACATGTCCGCCACCGCCGACTCCGCGGCCATGGCGGCCAAGGGGATCGACGAGCGGTACTACAGCCGGGCCAACGACCGGCGTCGCGGCGGGTTCGTCGAGTCGGCCGGCGGCGGCACCATCCTGCTCGCCCGTGGTGACGTCGCGGCCCGCATGGGCCTGCCCGTCCTGGGCGTGGTCGGCTGGGCCGGCTCGTACGCCGACGGCGCGCACACCTCCATCCCGGCCCCCGGGCTGGGTGCGCTGGGC
>NZ_JAALDU010000200.1 GCF_014145015.1 Dietzia sp. E1
CGGGGCGCATGGCGCTCGGCAGGCGGGGCGCGTGACGCTCGGCGGGCGGGGATGCCGGGCGGGTGGGCCCGGGGCCGGGGCGATCCGGCAGCGTAAGCGGGCCGAGTCGCGCTGGCTGAATGACTTACGCGTCCATGATGGTCCACTGCCGCAGCGCAAGCCTCATGAAACCGTGCATACAGCCAGCGCGGGTCAGGGAGGCAGCGCAACTGCGGGCAGTCGTGCTGGGACTGTGCACGCCCGTGCCCGCGCTCACTCGTGTGCCCGGCGGCGCGTGGCGGATCAGCCCCAGCCGAGGGCGTGCAGGGTCTCCTCGCCGATCCCGAAGTGGTGGGCGATCTCGTGGATCACCGTCACCGCCACCTCGTGGACCAGCTCCTCCTCGGTCGAGCAGAAGTCACACAGCGCGCCCCGGTAGATGGTGATGGTGTCGGGCAGGAACCCGGAGTAGGTGGTGTCGCGTTCGGTCAGCGCGACGCCCTCGTAGAGCCCCAGGAGCCCGGGCTCGTCAGGATTGCGGTCGGCGATGAGCACCACCACGTTGTCCATGGCCTCGAACAGCGCGTCCGGTACCGAGTCCAGCGCGTCGTCGACCAGCTCCTCGAACCTCGCCTCGTCGACGCGGATGCTCACGGTGCCCCGCCGGGCACCGGGACCGCGACCGTGCCCTGGCCGGTGTCGGTCGTGGCGCCGGTGTCGCCGCCGGGCTGCTGGCCGGGCGGCGGGATCTCGGTGGTGGTGGGCGCGACCGGCGTGTTCCCGTCGATGAGCACACCCTGCCGCGCGGAGCCGCGGAGCACCGCGAACGGCCCGGGCTCGGCGGCCCGCATCAGCCCGCAGTTGACCGTGCGGCTGCCCGTGCGCCACGAGACCTCGGAGATGGGGTTGACCAGCGTCGAGATGAGCGTCGTGCGGCGCAGCGCCTCGGGGTCGCCGAGGTAGGCGATCCCGGCCTCGCGGCAGGCGTCCGCGGTGAGCTCGGACTGCACGCGCGGCTCCGGCGGGACCGGCCCCTCGGGGAAGGTCCCCGTCACGTCGACGTCGGCGACGATCTCGATCGAGTGGTCGTCCGAGCACGGCACCGGCGCGCCGGGCAGACCCTCGGCGGTGAAGCCCAGGCACGTTCCCGGGTCCCAGCGGCGGTGCTGGTCCGCCTCGGCGAACGTGCCCGTGGACAGGGCGGACCGACCGTCGAGCTCGGCGGCCGCGATCCCGCACAGGACACTGCGGTCGCCCTTGGCCCAGCCCTCCTCGGACGGCGGCACCACCAGACCGGTGAAGCGGCCCTGCGGATCGACCTCGCGGCCGCCCGCGTACCGGGAGATGAGCGGCAGGCACCGATCGGTTCCCACCGGGGCCAGATCGTCGCTGTCCGGGAGCGGGGTCCCCTCGCCGAACCCGGGGACCTCGGACAGGTCGATCCGCCCCGCCACCTCGAACCGGTGGGGCTCGGCGCAGTCGACCGTGTCGAAGGAGGCCACGCGGTCCGCGGCGTCGACGGACCAGGTCAGGCAGGTGCCCGGGGCGGCGTTGGCGTACGCCGGCCCCGACAGGGTCCGCGGGTCGACCTGCGGGACGACCGCCGCGATCCGCCCGGCGCTCGACGAGTTCGGGTCGTTGATCGCCGAGGCCATGAGCGCGCCGGTGACCGCCCCGCCGGACAGGACCGCGAGGAGGGAGGCCATGACCGCGCCCCGCGTGCGGAGCAGGGACCGACCACGGCGTGACGATCGGGTGGAAGTGGTCATCGCCTTCCATGATGCCGCAACCGCGCCGTCCCGATAGGATTCAGAGCATGAGCGGACAGAACCACGACGAGCGACCCGGCGCGGACGGTGACGTGCGCTCGCCACGGGAGGGTGTGGACCCGGAGGTCCTCGAGTTCGCCCAGATGCTGTTCCAGCTGGCCCGGGACGGCGAGACGGAGCGGCTCGCGGCCTATGTCGACGCCGGCGTGAGCCCCGACCTGACCAACGAGCGGGGTGACGCCCTGCTCATGCTCGCCGCCTACAACGGCCACCCGGACACCGTCCGCGCCCTGCTCGAGCGGGGTGCCGAGGTCGACCGCGCCAACGACCGGGGCCAGACCCCGCTGGCCGGCGCGGTCTTCAAGGGCTACGGCGAGGTCGTCCGCGTGCTCTTCGAGGCCGGGGCCGATCCGTACGGCGGCACGCCCACGGCCGTCGACACCGCGCGGATGTTCGAGAAGGACGCGTTCCTCGAGCTGTTCGGCGTCTGAGGCGGCCACGGCACCCGGCCGCGACTGGCCACGGTGCCCGGCCGCGACTGGCCGCCGGGAGTATTCGCGGGGGCCGCTAGGCTGAGATGCGTGATCGATCTCAAGCTGCTCCGCGAGAACCCCGACCTCGTCCGCGACTCCCAGCGCACCCGTGGTGAGGATCCGTCGCTGGTCGACCAGCTGCTGGCCGCCGACGAGGCCCGCCGCTCCTGCATCGCGGCCGCGGACTCCGCCCGCGCCGAGCAGAAGGCCCACGGCAAGAAGGTCGGCAAGGCCTCGCCCGAGGAGCGCCCGGCTCTGCTCGAGGCCGCGGGCGCCCTCAAGCAGGCGGTCAAGGACGCCGAGGAGGCCGAGAAGGCCGCGGCGGCCGAGGTTGACCGCCTCCAGCGGCTGCTGTCGAACGTCGTCGAGGAAGGCACGCCCGCCGGCGGCGAGGACGACTTCGTGGAGATCGAGCGGATCGGCGAGATCCCCACCTTCGACTTCGAGCCCAAGGACCACCTCGAGCTGGGCGAGAGCCTCGGACTGCTCGACATGGAGCGCGGCGCCAAGGTCTCCGGCGCCCGCTTCTACTTCCTCACCGGCTACGGCGCCCTGCTCCAGCTGGGCATGCTGCAGCTCGCCGCGCAGAAGGCCACCGCCAACGGCTTCACCATGATGATCCCGCCCGTGCTCGTGCGGCCCGAGATCATGCAGGGCACCGGGTTCCTCGGCCAGCACGCCGACGAGGTCTACCGGCTCGAGGACGACGACCTCTACCTGGTCGGCACCTCCGAGGTCGCGTTGGCCGGCTACCACCAGGGCGAGATCCTCGACCTGTCCGCCGGTCCCAAGCGCTACTGCGGCTGGTCCTCGTGCTTCCGCCGCGAGGCCGGCAGCCACGGCAAGGACACCCGCGGCATCATCCGCGTCCACCAGTTCGACAAGGTCGAGATGTTCTCATGGTGCAAGCCCGAGGAGGCGCACGAGGAGCACAAGCGCCTGCTGGGCTTCGAGAAGGAGATGCTCGAGGCCATGGGCCTGCCGTTCCGCGTCATCGACATCGCCGGCGGCGACCTCGGCTCCTCGGCCGCCCGCAAGTACGACTGCGAGGCGTGGGTGCCCACGCAGGGGACCTACCGGGAGCTCACGTCGACGTCCAACTGCACGACGTTCCAGGCCCGTCGGCTCGGGGTGCGCTACCGCGACGATGAGGGCCGGACGCAGACCGCCGCCACCCTCAACGGCACTCTCGCCACCACGCGGTGGCTCGTGGCGATCCTCGAGAACCACCAGCAGGCCGACGGGTCCGTCGTCGTGCCCGAGGCGCTGCGGCCGTTCGTCGGAAAGGACGTGCTCGAGCCGATCCGCTGAGGGATCGCCGCCCTCGTCGTCGTCGTCCTCGTCGTCCCGGCCCCGGGGCGGTCCCGCGCGTCGCGCCCGGTCGCGCCGCTCCCGGGTGCGCGTCCGTCCCTACCGGACCGTCACGGGCGGAACAGCATCATCACACCGCTCGCGCTGGCACACGTGCGGCCGTCGGTGTCGGTGACCCGCACCCGGACCACGCACGTCGACCGGCCGGCGTGCTCGACCTCCGCGCGGATCGTCGCGGGGGTCTTCTCCAGGCGTAGAGCCCGGATGTAGCGAACGGTGAGGTCCAGCGTGCTGTACCCGGTGCCCGGCTCGACGACGGTCGCGGTGGCGTAGCCGAGCGCCGAGTCCACCCAGCCGGAGACGATCCCGCCGTGGACCGTGCCGCCGTTGTTCAGCGCCCACTCCGCGGGCTCGGCCGTCATGGTCACCGCGCCCTCCTCGGCGGCGGTCAGCCGGACACCGAGCGAGTACGCGCCGGGGGAGAGGTGCCGTTCCCCGTCGATGATCGCCCGCAGTGCGTCGAGACCGGCGTGCGGCGAGCGATCGGCGGCGTCCGGGAGCGGCGGCCAGGAGTAGTGACGGCTGCGCGTCACCGGATCGACCGAATCGAAGGGGGCGTCGTGGTCCACCCCGCCGAACCTACCGGCGGTCGCGGACACCCGCCGCCGCGGGCCGCTACCCTGGGGCCCGTGGAGCTGCTCTATACAGGGATCATCGGGGTCGCCCGGACGATGTTCAAGGTCCAGGGACTGGACATCACCGTGCGCGGGGAACACCACTTCCCGGCGGTCGGCGGGGCGGTCGTGGTGATCAACCACACCGGGTACTTCGACTTCGTGTACGCCGGCCTCCCCGCCCGCGTGCACAAGCGGTTCATCCGCTACATGGCCAAGCACGAGGTGTTCGAGCACCCCGTGGCCGGGCCGATCATGCGCGAGCTCAAGCACATCCCCGTGGACCGCACTGCCGGCAAGGCGTCGTTCGACGAGGCCGTCGAGCGCCTCAGGGCCGGTGAGCTGGTGGGCGTCTTCCCCGAGGCGACCATCAGCCGCAGCTTCGAGATCAAGGGCTTCAAGTCCGGGGCGGTGCGGATGGCGCTCGCGGCCGGGGTGCCGATCATCACCGTCACCATCTGGGGGTCCCAGCGAGTGTGGACCAAGGGGCTGCCCAAGAAGCTCCTACGGCCCAGGGTGCCGATCATCATGGAGGTCGGCGAGCCGATGACGGCGTACGAGCCGGTGGCCGAGTGCACTGAGGAATTGCGCTCGCGGATGCAGGCGACCCTCGAGCGGCTCCAGGACGAGTACGCCGAGCGCTTCGGGCCGTACCCGGCCGGTGCCACCTGGGTACCGGCCCGCCTCGGAGGGTCGGCTCCCACGCTCGAGCAGGCCACGGCCCTGGACGAGGCCGAGCACGCGGAGCGACTGCGTCGTCGCGCCGAGAAGGCGGCCGCCGAGGGCACGTCGGTGGCCGATGTCGACACCCCGAAGGGACCGGCGGGCCCGGACGCTCCGTGAGCCGGTCGCGGCCGGTCCTCGTCGCCACGGACGTCGACGGGACCCTGATCGGCTCGGACGACCTCGTGCCCGCCGCCAACCTGGCGGTCGTGGAGGACCTCGTCGCCGACGGTGCGACCTTTGTCCTGGCCACCGGTCGGCCTCCGCGCTGGCTCGCGCAGGTGGTCGACCAGTTGCCCGTCGCGCCACTGGCGGTGTGCGCGAACGGCGCCGTCATCATGGACACCGGCAGCGGCGAGTTCCTCGAGACCAGCCTGCTCGACCCGGACACGCTCGCGGCGATCGACGAGGTCCTGCGGGAGCGGCTGCCGGGCAGCGGGATTGCAGCCGAGCGGCTCGGGGCGGATGCCGCCGACGCCGACTTCGTGGCCAGCCCGGACTACGAGCACGCCTGGATCCACCCCGCGCATCTCGAGGTGGGGCACGCCGAGGTCCTCTCCGAGCCCGTGCTGAAACTGCTGGCACGCGTGCCCGGTATGCCCAGTGCCGACATGCTGGCCGCCCTGCGCGGCGAGGTCGATCACCTGGCCGACGTCACGTACTCCACGACCAACGGGCTGATCGAGTTCGCCGCCCGCGGGGTGACCAAGGCGAGCGGGCTGGCGCGGATCGCGGCGTCCACCGCGGCCGCGAGCGCCACCCCGTCCGCGGAGGTGCCCGTCACGGTCGCGTTCGGCGACATGCCCAACGACCTGGAGATGCTGCGCTGGGCCGATCACGGCGTCGCGATGGGCAACGCCATCCCCGCGGTCCACGCCGCCGCCGACGAGGTCACGCTGACCAACGACGAGGCAGGTTTCGCGCACGTCCTGCGGCGCTGGTGGAACTGACCCGCGGGGTCGGCCGGCGCTCTGATCCCGCGCGCGCCTGAGCCGCCCCGTTCGAGTCCGGCAGCCGTCGCGTCGCCGTCGCCCGCTGGCCGTCGCGCTGACGCCGAGTGGTCGAAGCTGCCCACGTTTACCGAGGACGGGTCCGCCGGAGAGCGGCATTTGCGACCACTCGGCGAGGGGGAGCGCCGTGCCAGGGCATGCCGGCCTGCGTCGGCCGCCCGGGGCGTACTGGGCCGCACCACACCGGCTCGCGCCGGGTCGGGTTGCGTCCGCACGGCTGGCCGAGGCGCCGCTCGTCCCGCTGACCGCCGCGCGGTCAC
>NZ_JAALDU010000201.1 GCF_014145015.1 Dietzia sp. E1
TGGCGTTGCGCGCAGCCGGAGACCACCCCGATCGCGTCACGGCGGTCGGCGGGTTCCACGGCGGCGGCCTGGTCACGGAGGAGCCGGACAGCCCGCACCGCAGCCTGGCCACCACCCGCGCCGCGGTTCTGCTGCGCCACGCCGACGATGACCCCTCGATGCCGCCGGAGGGCATGGACGCCATCACCTCCCTCGCCCGCGAGTCAGGCGTCGCGCTCGACCAGGCCGTCTACCCGGGCGCTCCGCACGGGTACTCGATGGCGGACACGTCGATGTACGACGAGGCCTCGGCGGAGCGCCACTTCGAGGACCTTCGCGAGCACCTGGCGCGTCGCCTCTCCCGCTGACCGCGGCGGGCAGGCGCCCGGCCCCGCCGCCGCTCGCCCGGCCCGTTCAACGCGAAGAGCGTTCCGCACACCCGCCTCTCGGGCGATGTGTGCGGAACGCTCTTGGCGTCGGGGGTCTACGGTGTGCGGCAGGTCAGAGAGCCGGCATGTAGTCGAAGAACCCGGGGCTGTGGTCTTCGCGCAGGCGGGTCAGGCGGCGGTAGCTGATGAGCCAGCGCCCCTCCACCCGCCGATATTCCTCGTGGTAGTGGCCGAAACCGTGGAGGTACTCCTCCTCCCCGCGGTCGTTGGTCCACCACAGGCGGTCCTCCATCGGCCAGATGCCGACGGCGGTGGTGTCGGAGGTCAGTTCGATCTCCGGGGCGTGGCCGTGGTGGACGGTCGTCACGTGGGTCGGGCCACCGAGCATCCCGCGGATCGCCGCGGTCACCGCCTCCGGCCCCACCACGCGGTTGGCCGTGCCCTGGGTCTTCGGCTGCTTGTCCTCGGGCAGGCCGCCCCAGGTCTCGCTGACCACGTCGGCGGTGTGCAGCGTCGGGTAGATGTCCCACCGCTTCTCGTCGAGCGCCCGCAGTCGGGCGGCGAACACGCGCTTGACCTCCTCGATCGCCAGCGCCTGCTCACCACTGCTCAGGGTGATCTGTCCGGTCATCGTCACGCTCCCACGTCGTCTCGGCCCCGGGCCCACGCCCGCTCCCGCCGTGACCGAGCAAGCATTCACTTGGTCTCGGTCCGTTTGCCCGTCTAGACTTGACGTTTGTCAACGGCGAACGCGTCCGATTCCGGGCCCCGCCTTCGTCGCCACACCGAGAAGCACGAGGTCTCGCATCATGACTCCGCTGGTCGCCCCCGGTCGTGAAGCCCTGTTCCGGTCGCTCGACGTCCGCTCCCTACACCTGGCCAACCGCCTCGTCATGTCGCCGATGACGCGGATGGACTGCCCGGGCGGGCTGCCCGACGAGATCAACCGGGACTACTACGCGGCCCGCGCCGCAGGCGGTACCGGGCTGGTCGTCACCGAGGGAATCGGCGTGGACCACCTCACGTCTGTCGACCACTCCGCGATCCCGCGCCTCGACGGGCCGGAATCCGTGGCGGCGTGGCGCGTGGTGACAGACGCCGTGCACGCGGCGGGCGGCCGCATCATGGCGCAGTTGTGGCACGTCGGACCGCTGTGGGGTGCCAACGCCCGCTTCGACCGTGAGAACCGCGACCGCCTCATGGCGATGCACCCCATGCGCCCGTCGGGGCTGTGGGGCACGCCGGGCGTGACCACCTATTCCGAGCGGAGCATCGAACGCTGGTCGCCGGCGGTGGAGCCGATGACCGAGTCGGACATCGCCGACGTGATCGGCGCCTTCGCCCGCTCGGCGCGGTACGCCCTCGAGGCCGGGTTCGACGGGGTCACCCTGCACGGCGGCCACGGTTACCTGCTGGACGCGTTCGTCTGGGCGGACACCAACCGCCGCACCGACGAGTGGGGCGGCGACCTGGCGGCGCGGAGCCGCTTCCCCGCTGCGGTGGTGGCGGCGGTCCGCGAGGCCATCGGCGAGGAAGCGCCGCTGTTCTACCGCTTCTCGCAGCACACGCAGCAGGACTACACGGTGCTCAAGGCCACCAACCCCGACGATCTCGGCGTCTACCTGGGTGCTCTCGCCGAGGCGGGCGTCGACCTGTTCGACGCGTCGACCAGGCGGTTCAGCGATCCGGCGTTCCCCGACCTGGAGGGTGACGACGGCAAGGTCACCCTCGCCGGGTGGGCCCGCAGACTCACGGGTAAGCCGGCGGGCGCCGTGGGCGGCGTGGGGATCGGGACGTCCCTGCGCGAGCAGAAGTCGGGCAAGGCGGCCGTGGCGGCGGACAACATCGATTCGGTCGTGGAGTGCATGGAGCGCGGCGAGTTCGATCTCATCTCGATCGGCCGGATGCACCTGGCTGATCCGGCGATCGCCCGGGTCCTGCGCGAGGCCGAGCCGCTTCCGGAGTTCGACCGCGAGGTTCATGAGGCGCCGCTGCGCGCCCCCGCCTGATCCGCCCCGGGGGGCTGGCCACGCCGGGTGACCGGTCACCGTGGTGGCGCGTCCGCCTGCCCCGGGGCCGGTTGGCCCTCGATCTCGGGTCTGGACAACAGCCGACTGGCCATTGCGCGGCCCTGCCACACCAGTTCCGTCCCGTAGATGGGGCGGTGCGCGAAAGCGCCCTCCACGAGCAGAAACAGATGGTTGGCCAACAGTCGGTGGTCGATGTCCGGCGCGGCATCCTCTTTGACCAGATCTTCGAGCAGGTCGCAGACTGAATGCTTGTGGTAGCGAATCACCTCGTGCGCCGGGTGGCCCTCGGGCAGCTCGGCGGCGGCGTTGAGGAATGCGCAGCCTCGCCGGGCGTTTCCGTGGTCGGCGGCGTAGACGTCGAAGATCGCCAGAGCGCGCGGTCTCTCCGCGCGCTCCACCTCCTCCTCCAACAGCCTCCACCACCATCGGTGGCGATTGAGGAGATAGGCCACCACGAGCCCGTCCTTGGAGCCGAAGTGTTTGTAGAGGGTCGGCTTGGAGATCCCGGATTCGGCGGCGATCGTGTCCACCCCGACCGCGTGGATGCCCTGCTCGTAGAAGAGCTCCGAGCCCACGTCGAGGATCTGCTGGGCCCCGGGAGTCAGGTCGCTGAGGTCAGGAAAGTCGGCAGTCATATCGCCCTTGACTTTACAGGTCTGTATACCTAATCTGCAGCCGAGGCTTACAGACCTGTATACCCACCCTTCGCCCGGCCCCCGAGGAGGGATTCCCATGACCCTGTTCCGCGCCGCCCTCGACGTGATCGCCCAGCTGTGGTTCGCCCTTGACGCCGCCAGCGCCCTCCGCCGCGGCAAGCCCGTCTCCGAGCGGACCCGCCGGTACTGCATGAACAACACCGCCCCCGGTCGGCCAGAGGCGAGCGGAGTCGCCGCGTAGGCCCGTCCGCCTGCGTCGATGCCGCGGTCCGCCTCCGATCGGCAACGGACCGCGGCATCGACGGCCAACCTGCGGCCATGACCGTCACCGATGAACTACTCGAGGCCGCCAAGGCCTATCAGTCCGACTTCGACAAGGGCGACCTGCCCATGCCGCCCGGCAGGAAGGTCGCCGTCGTGGCCTGCATGGACGCCCGTCTCAACCCGTACGGCCTGTTGGGCCTGACCGAGGGCGACGCCCACGTCATCCGCAACGCGGGCGGGGTCGTCACCGACGATGTCCTGCGGTCGCTGACCATCAGCCAGCGACTGCTCGGCACCGAGGAGATCGTCCTCATCCACCACACGGACTGCGGGATGCTCACGTTCCGGGACGACGACTTCAAGGATCAGATCGAGTCCGACACCGGCCTGCGGCCGCGCTGGGCGCCCGAGTCGTTCCCGGAGCCGGAGGCAGACGTCCGCCAGTCGATCGCCCGCGTGGAATCCGACCCCTTCCTGCTGCACAGCACCGCGGTCCGCGGGTTCGTCTACGACGTGTCCACCGGTGAGCTGCGCGAGGTCCAGCGCGAGAAGTAGCCCGCCCGGCACGGCCAGCGCAACTCTGGTGTCAACCTGTCGTTGACAGTCCCCCGATTGTCATCCTATCGTTGACGGCATGAACGAGCACTCTTCGACCGGCCCCCTGGCCGCGGCGCTGGCGACCCCGGTGGACGATGCCGTCCGCGCCGCCTCGTCCGCCGCGGCGAGCGAGGCGTTCGTGCAGGCCCAGTCCCTTCTCGCCCCCCGCCCGGAGTCCGAGACCGAACTCGATCAGTGGAACGTTGCCGTCCAGGTCCTGGCCTTCCGGATCGAGCACGCCACCGGGGTCGACGCGCTCGGCTCGGTGGTGGGGCTCCGCCGATGGGGCGTCACCTGGGAGACCATCGGCCGGGCCGCCGGCATGAGCCGGCAGGCCGCGCACACCCGCTGGGGCGCACAGTCCCGAGCGGTGCTCGACCGCTACGGCACCGGAGAGCTGGGCGGTCCCGTCGCCGCCGACGAGGCTGACCTGACCGGTTGATCGCGCCGTGTCCCGGCGCGGCTTCCGGAATCACCCTCGTCGACGCCGGGAGCGGCGTTATATGGGGGACGCACTCATCCCTCGGCGCCGAGTCGGCAACGGGATCCTCGCGCGCCTCGCCCGATAGGAGCCCACCGCTATGTCAGCTGCCCGGACCGCCTCGCCCACCCCGACCGATCCCGAGGCCCGGCGTCGGGTGAACCCACTCCGCGTCGCACTCCTGATCGGCGGCCTGATCGCCGTGGGCTTCGGGGTGGCGGTCCTGCTGTGGCCCGTGAAGACCGCCGTCGCCGTGACCGGTGTGCTCGCGGTGTACGCAATCGCCGGCGGGATCGTCTATGTCGCCGTCGCGATCCTCGCCAAGCGGCACGGGACGGGCAGCCGGATCGGGCACGCCCTGCTCGGCCTGCTGTTCATCCTCGCGGGGGCCTACGCGTTCGCCTCACTGCAGGAGTCGGCGCTCTTCCTCGCGCTGTTCGTGACCGTCATGATCGGCGTGTTGTGGATCGTGGAGGGCTTCACCGCCCTGTTCACCCTCGCCGACACCGACTCCACCGCGTGGACGATCCTCTTCGCGATCATCTCCGTGCTCGCCGGGTTCGCGCTGCTCTCGACTCCGGTGTGGGGTGCGGGCTTCCTGTGGTGGCTCTTCGCCGTCTCGCTGCTGGTGCTGGGGGTTCTCAACGTGATCCGCGCGTTTCCGCTGCGGGGCTGATCCGGCGGACGGGCGCCGCGGGCGTGCCGGCGCGCGGCCGGCAACGCACCCGCCGGCTAGTGCCAGATCCGGCTGATCGCCTCGCGCAGCGGACGCACCCGTTGCCCGGCCAGCCGCCGCGCCGACGGCAGGAGCGCGCTCTTGTCCTTGGGAACCGCCCGCAAAACCTCGTCGTCGGGCAGTCGGGACGCCTCGGCCCGTGGCACCCCCACGCCGGGTTCCACGCGGTGCGGTCCGCCGACTCCCGGCTTGACGTCGAAGTCGAAGATCGCCGTGGGGATGTACAGCGTCGCGCACGCGTTGGGGATGTCGACCACGCTCGACAGGTGCCCCTCGACCGGTGCGGCGCCGATGAGCAGGTAGGCCTGCTCGCGGGTATAGCCGAAGGTGGTGAGGTAGTCGATCGCGCTGAGGCAGGCCCGCTGGTAGGCCAGGTACGGGTCGAGGAAGCGCTGCTTGCCCTTCTCAGTGACGGAAATGCCGGAAAACGAGATCCAGTCGTCGTACCGGGGCTCTCCCCCGCCGGGGACGAACACCGGGCTCTCGTGGATGCGGTAGGTGTCCATCCCGCCGGGGATCACGTCGACGTGCAGGTCGATGTACCCGCCCATCTCGATCGCGCCGCAGAACGTGATCTCGCCGTCGCCCTGGGAGAAGTGCAGGTCGCCCACCGAGAGGTTCGCGCCGTCGACGAACACCGGGTAGTAGACCCGACTGCCGGCGGTGAGGTTCTTGATGTCCTGGTTGCCGCCGTTCTCGCGCGGCGGCGCGGTCTGCGCTGCCTCGGCGGCGACACGCGGGGCGTCGTCCTCCGCGAGATGACCGAGCAGAGCGCCGTCGGGCAGCGGCGGCAGCGCGAGCGGCGGGACACGCAGCGGCTTGGTGGCGACTAGCGCCGCCTCTCGCTTGTTCCACCTGGCGAGGAGCTCGGCCGACGGCGCGGTCCCCATGAGGCCCGGGTGCGGCGCACCCTCGAAACCCACACCGGGGATGTGGCGCGAGGTGGCGCGCCCGCCGCCGAACTCCCAGACCGCCTTGTAAGCGTCGGGGAAGTGGTGGCAGAGGAATCCGCCGCCGTTGCGCGGGGAGAAGATGCCCGTGTAGCCCCAGCCCTGGCCGGCGAGAGGCCCGGGCTCGTCGGTGGAGGTGGGGCCGATGTCCACGATGTCGACGACGAGGAGATCTCCTGGCTTCACGCCTTCCACCGCGAACGGGCCGCTCAGCTTGTGCCCGGCGTGGAACGGAGCCCGGAGGATGTCCTCGGCCGAGTCGTCGTTCTTGATGGCACCGTCGAACCACTCCCGGCACTCGACCCGGATAGTCTGACCGGGCCGCACCGTCGCCACCGGCGGGATCTCCGGATGCCAGCGGCTGTGGCCGATGAGGTCCTGGTCGTCGAAGGGCCGGTTCGGGTCGAGGGGGAATATCACGTCGGGCACGAGAAGACCTCCTACGTCAGCGGTCGACGTCTTTCGCTCGGTGTCGCGTTCCACCGTGGTCGACGCGCCGACCCGCGACAACCGGACGCGTCCTCCGCGTGTCGTCCACTCTGGTGGGACACACGGAATTCGAGACGGGCCCAGAGAACGACGACGGAGGTCGGGTGCTGAACTGGGCGGAGATCCTCACACCGAGCGTGGCGCTGGCGGAACGCTTCTTCGGCGGCACACTCGTCTTCTTGGGACTCATGCTGCTGTTCCGTCTTGTCGGCCACCGTGAGGCCGGCGGCCCGGGGCTGACCGACCTCCTCATCGTCGTCGTCCTCGTCGTCGTCCTCGTCGTCGACGCCGCCAGCGCCGCCGACCCAGGTGGCTGGGTGGGAGACGACTACCTCCACGCACCCCGGTGTGCCTATGCTCGACACGCACTACTGACTTCCGGACGCAGGGGAAGACCGGTGAGAATCCGGCGCTGACCCGCAACGGTGTGCTGCCACGCATGCGTGGCGGCGAGCCCGATCGCCTGCCCGGAGGCCTGACTCCACCAGTCATCGCCGAGGTCTGCGATCCGGAGTCCTGCCAGGTGACGTGGCGTCCTCGACGCCTGCCGTCCTGCGGGTCTGCCGTGGTCGTCGACCACACGACACGATCCGAGGTCTGATCATGTTCCGTCACCACCCCAGAACCGCGCTGGCCGCGCTACTCGTGACCGGCCTGGCGCTCGCCAGCTGCTCACGCGGAGAGGCGCTCGAGAGCGGCGGCGCGGCCGAGCCCTTCGCCGAACCCGTCACCATCACCAACTGCGAGCGCGAGTCCACCTACACCGAGCCGCCGCAGCGCATCGTCTCGATGAACGACCACGTCACCGAGACCCTCCTCCAGATGGGCGCGGGCGACCGGATCGTCGGGATGGGCTACGGCGAGCAGAACGAAGTGCTGCCCGAGGTCGCCGATCAGTTCCACGCCATCCCCTCCCTGGCCGAGGAGTACCCGAGCTGGGAGCAGATCGTGGACCTCGAGCCCGACCTGGTGGTCGCGGGTATGCGCAGCGCGTTCGACGAGAAGGAGGGCCGCAGCCGGGACGCCCTCGAGGCCGCCGGAATCAACACGTTCCTGTTCTCGGAGTACTGCGGCAAGGGCTTCCCCGACCTGTCGATGCTCGAGACGGACTTCTCCCAGCTCGGTCGGGTCCTCGGCGTCGAGCAGGGGGCACGTGACCTCACAGATCGGATCCGCGGGCAGGTCGAAGATGTCCGCGCCACACTCGACGCCGCGGGAGTCACCGGGACGCCGACGTTCTTCTACGACAGCGGCGAGGCCGAACCCATGACGATCGGTGGGGTGGGCATCGGCCAGCTGATCGGCGAGTACGCGGGCGCGGACAACATCTTCTCCGAGGGCGACAAGCCGTACCCCAAGACCACGTGGGAGGTCCTGGGCGAGCGCCAGCCGGAGGCGATCGTGGTGCTGGACTACGGCGCGACCAGCGCGGAGGACAAGATCGCCTACCTCCGTGCGCAGCCCGTCATGGCCACCACCCCGGCCATCCGGGAGAACCGGATCGTGGTGGTGCCGCTGGCGGACTTCTTCGAGAGCTCGCGGATGGCGACCTCCGTGGAGACCATCGCCCGCGAGCTGCATCCGCACGCGTTCGGGCAGTGACATGACGTCGGTAGCCGCGAAACCCGATCGCCGCGCGGGCCAACGCCCGCCGGCCCGGGCCAGGGCCGACCTCGCCGTCGTCTCCCCCGCCAACACCACTGGAACCACCGACGCCGCGCCCTCCGCCCGCCGGCCCCTCGCGCTGATCTGCCTGCCGCTGCTCGCCGCACTCGTGGTCGCGATCGCGGCGGGCGTCTCGCTGGGCTCGGTGGCCATCCCGATCGGGGACGTGTGGGCGATCG
>NZ_JAALDU010000202.1 GCF_014145015.1 Dietzia sp. E1
GGCCCCGGCCTGCCTGCCGCGCCTAACCCGGCTCTGCCGCGCACTCGCCGCCCCGCACCCTCGGCCGGCGTCCTCCGCTCGGCCCGTCCCAGCGCGCGTTTCCCGGCGAGTGGTCACAAACGACGGTTCTGGGCCCAGCGCACCTGGGAGTTTGTGACCAGGTTCGACCACTCGGCGCCGGCCGTGCGGGTAATGAGGCCGCGCACAGAGTGAGACGAGACCGGCCGGGCCTTCTGCGAGGCCCGGCCGGTCGTCGTGGTGCGTCGGTCAGCTCCCGAGTGAGCCGAACAGCGAACCGAGCGAGCCGCTGCCGGCGGGTGCGTCGTCGCCGTCATCATCGCCGGGGCCGTCGTCGTCTCCGCCGCCCGGAGCGGGCGTGACGGTGATCGTCGAGTCGGAGTCCGAGGTCACCGGAGCGGCGCCGCCCGTGCTGGCGGAGACTCGAAGCGTTCCCGAGCCGGTGGGCGTGTACTCGACCGTGGCGACTCCGTCGGTGCCGGTGGTCGCGGTGAGCACCGTGGGCCCGTCCGCGGTGGCGGCCACCCGGGCGCCGGCGGCAGCCATCCGCAGGGTCCCGCCAGTGCTCTCGCTGACGGTGAACGTGACCTGCTGGCCGGAGACCGGATCACCGGCGCTGTCGGTCACACGCGCAGACAGCGTGAGCGGGGTACCGGCGACGCCCTCCGAGGGGACGTTCAAGCTTACGCTCGTGGGCGTCTGGCCCTCGCCGGGGTCGCCACCGTCGTCCGAGGTGCCGCAGGCCGCTTCCCAGTCCGGAAGACTGGCCCTGAGCGTGTCGATTGCCGCCTCGAGATTTTCTGGTGAGAGGCCGTCCAGCTCGGGGAACATCGCGATGACGGCGGTGAACATTTCTTGTTGCTCGACGAGAACCGTGTCGATGTACTCGGACCCTGTGTAGATGACGGGCTCGTCGTACGAGCCGTCCTCCGTGTCATACGCCTCGACCGCCGAATCGAGATACTCCTGCCAGGTGAACGCCGCCTGGCCCTCCGGAGGAGTGATACCCGGAATGGCCTCGGTCATGTCCGCCTCGCATGTCTCTGTTACCCACGTGGTGAAGCGGGAGCGGGCCTCTGTTTCGGTCGCGGGGCCCGTGCCGACGGTCCGAGCGACAACTGTGTCGGTGCCAGCGTCAGGTAGATAGAAGCCGTCTCGAAGGTGGGTAGCACCGGCGACCTCAGTCGTCAGCGGCCCGACCCGGAGTGGCGGGGCGGCGGCGCTCTGGAGAATTTCCGCCAGTTCACCGTAGAACGGGATGTCGGTGAGCATGTCCAGTCCGGTCTGGAACCGCAGAACCCTGTCGCCAGAGAACGCTACGCCGTCGCTGCGAGTGGCGACGGTGGTCGTGTCGTACATGTTGCCGGTCTGCTCCAGGCTGAGTTCGTTCGCGCCGTTCGGGTACTTCGGTGCAGCGTGTGCCCGCATGAGCGGGAGCGGCTCGCCGTAGGCCCATTGAAGTTCACCGCCGACCGTGGGAAGTGTCATGCGGGAATCAAAAAGAATTTGGGCCATCATGTCCCCCTCGTCCGACGGCGCTCCGGTGATCGCCTGCAACGCCCCGCTAAGTTCATCCTGGCTCCGAGCGGAGGTCACCGTGATATCGAAAGAGTTCTGACCCGACGGGACGGTGAAGTGATCCTCCCTCGGGCCCGTCGTGGCAGTAGCGCCACGGACAGTGAAGTTCTCTCGGACGAGATCGGCTATGCGCAGGCTGATCAGCTGGTCGGTGTATGCGTCATAGTGGTCCGGGCCCAGATCGATGGCAGGGTCGGTCAGCCAATTCAACACGGAGATCCGGTAGCCGAACGCCATCGTGAACGCCTGGAGAACGGCGCCGTCCCGTGTGAGCTCGCCGTTTGGCAGGGTGAACCTGAAGGTGACCGACTTGTCCGTGCGGTCGGCCTCCTCGACGGCCGGCGTGACGGTGGTGGTGTCGGCGTCCGCGGCCCGAGCGGAGAGCCGCTGGTCGGGCTGCTGCGCGATGACGTCGTCGACGAGGCCAGGGACGAGGTCGGATATGCGCCGACCTGACAGGTCGGCTGCCGCCTCAGCGACTGCGGCGGGGTCGTCCAGTTGCGTGGCGGGGGCCGCCCCCGCGGGGGCGGCGAGGCCGATGGACAGGGCGGTGATGCTCAGTGCGGACGTGGCCGCGACCGAGAGTTTGCGTAGTGGTCGAGACAAGACGACTCCTTGAGTTGACGGTGCTGATCACCGTCAACTCAAGGACAGTTGGTCTCGCTCAGGGCCTTAACGGGCTGCGTTTCATGCGTTCGTATGACGAGGCAGCATCCCACGCTCCCGGACCCAGGCCGCGTCAGCGGGCGCGGCGGGCCAGGCGCTCGGTGTCCGAGATGATGACGCTCTTGCCCTCGAGCCGCAGCCAGCCGCGGTGCGCGAATTCGGCCAGCGCCTTGTTCACCGTCTCGCGTGAGGCGCCGACGAGCTGGGCGATCTCCTCCTGCGTGAGGTCGTGCGTCACGCGGATGTTGCCGCCCTCCTGCGTGCCGAAGCGCTGCGCCAGCTGGAGCAGGGCCTTGGCCACGCGACCGGGGACGTCGGTGAAGATGAGGTCGGCCAGGTTGTTGTTGGTGCGGCGCAGGCGGCGGGCCAGCACGCGCAGCAGCTGATCGGAGATCTCCGGGCGCTCGGCGATCCACCGCTTGAGGGCGGAGCGGTCCATGGCCTGGACCGTGACGTCGGTGACGCACACGGCCGAGGAGGTCCGCGGCCCAGGGTCGAAGATCGACAGCTCGCCGAACATGTCCGACGGGCCGAGGATGGACAGCAGGTTCTCGCGGCCGTCGGGCGCCTTGCGGGACAGCTTCACCTTCCCGGAGGTGACGATGTACAGGCTGTCGCCCTGCTCGCCCTCGCGGATGATCACGTCACCCTTCGAGTACTCCTCGCGGGTCAGATCGGCACGCAGAGCGGAGACGGCCGCCGGCTCCACACCCTGGAAGATTCCGGCCCGGGTGAGGACGTCGTCGGCAGACTGGTCCGTGCGGCGATCAATCGTCACAGTCTGTGACCCTCCGTTCTGGGCGGGGACATGCTCGTCCGCGCCATGGCGTGCGTGTGGCGAAAGCCACTGTAGTCGTTCGCGCGTCGAGGTGTGGTCGACGCGCGGTCAGCGGGATGGTTCAGGGGGCGTCGATCTGCTCGGGTTCGTCGAGGATCGCGTTCTCGAATCGGTCCATGAGAAGCGCGAACCCGGCGAGGAGCACCGGCACGAGGACGACGAGGATTCCCTGCATGCCCACGATTATCCACCGCCGACCGCGCGGGTGCACACGTACCCGTCCGGAGCGGCGCGGCGCCGTGGGCACGCGGAGCCGTAATGTGGACTCATGCCCGACCCCGCTCCAGCCGTGAAGCGCCGCAGACGAGGGGTGGCCGCGAGGGGGGTGGAAACCGACCTCGGGCGCACCCGGCGCGCCAGGCGCATGCTGCGCACTCTCGAGGAGGCGTTCCCGCACGTCTACTGCGAGCTCGACTTCACCACCCCGCTCGAGCTCTCCGTCGCCACGATCCTGTCGGCCCAGTGCACGGACAAGCGGGTCAACGAGGTCACGCCGGCCCTGTTCCGCCGCTACAAGACGGCCGCGGACTACGCGGCCTCGGACCGCGAGGAGCTGGAGGAGCTCATCCGCCCGACGGGCTTCTACCGCAACAAGGCGCGGAGCATCCAGGGCCTCGGCGCGGCCCTGGTGGAGAGGTACGACGGCGAGGTGCCGCAGCGGCTCGAGGACCTGGTCACCCTCCCGGGATTCGGGCGTAAAACCGCGAACGTGGTGCTGGGCAACGCTTTCGGCATCCCGGGGCTGCCCGTCGACACTCACTTCATCCGGTTGGTGAACCGCTGGAAGTGGACCGACGCCACCGACGCGGTGCGCATCGAGCGGGAGGTGTCGCAGATGCTGCCCCGGGCCTCCTGGACCGACGCCAGTCACCGGATCATCTTCCACGGTCGCCGGGTGTGCCACGCGCGGACCGCGGCCTGCGGGGCGTGTGTCCTGGCCGACGACTGCCCGTCCGCGGGCGAGGCCGGCCCGCTCGATCCGGTCGCGGCCGCCCG
>NZ_JAALDU010000203.1 GCF_014145015.1 Dietzia sp. E1
CGCGCGCGGGTGGGCCCCGGCGCGTGGTGGGCGGGGTGCGTCGGACCCGACGGGTACGATCGACCCGGCTTTCGTCCCGCGGCCGCGCCTCCCCGGCGGCGGCGCAGCGGGCGCGGAGGTGCGACAGGGCACAGCAATGTGGACGAGGGCGGCCCCGGCCGTCGGGACGGGGACACGCACACATGGAACATCACGGCCACCACGAGTTGGTCGACGAGGTCGAGCGATCGGTCGCCGCGCTCGCCGATCCACGTGGCCGGGAATGCCTCCAGCGGATCATCCTGCCGCGGGCCGGCGAGCCGCTCGACGTGCGCGCGCTCTACCTCGACGAGGCCCCCACCAACTCCCGCCGCGCCCACTCGTCCACCCGGACGTCGCTCGGCATCGGCGCCGACTCCGAGGTCTCCTTCGCCACCTACTTCAACGCGTTCGCCGCGGCCTACTGGCGCCGGTGGACGGTCCTGGACGAGGTCGTCCTGCGGCTGACCGTCCGCGGCGCCGGCCGCGTCGACCTGTACCGCTCGAAGATCGACGGCTCCCGGATCGCGATCACCGGCGACGTCGTCGGCGAGCCGGGTCAGGCCGGGCAGGTCACCACGGTCGAGTTCATGTGTGACCTCGGACCGTTCGAGGACGGCGGCTGGATCTGGTTCGACCTCACCTCCGACACGGACGTCGAGCTGCTCTCGGGCGGCTGGTACTCCGCCGTCGACGCCCCGGCCACGCGCCCCGACGCCGGCCCGGACGGCCGACCCGACCCGGCCGTGCAGGTGCCCAACGACCGCCGCGTGACCGTCGGGATTCCCACGTTCAACCGGCCCGGTGACGCGGTGGCCGCGCTGCGCGCGCTGACGTCCGACCCCGAGGTCGACGCGGTGATCGACGCGGTCCTCATGCCGGACCAGGGCGACAGGAAGGTCCGCGACGAGCCCGGCTTCGCGGAGGCGGCGGAGTTCCTCGGCGACCGGCTGCACATCTTCGACCAGCCGAACCTCGGCGGGTCGGGCGGCTACAGCCGCATCATGTACGAGGCGCGCAGGCTGACGGACTCGCCGTACATCCTGTACATGGACGACGACATCGAGATCGAACCCGACTCGATCCTGCGGGCGCTGGCGTTCGGGCGTTTCGCCACCGTCCCGATGCTGGTCGGCGGGCAGATGCTCAACCTGCAGGAGCGCAGCCACCTGCACACGATGGGCGAGGTGGTGGGCGCTCACGACTTCATGTGGACCGCCGCCCCGCACGCGGACTACGACTACGACTTCTCCACGTACCAGCTCACGGACCGCGACAACCCCAAGCCGCTGCACCGCCGCATCGACGTGGACTACAATGGCTGGTGGATGTGCCTCATCCCGCGCGTCGTGGCAGAGAAGATCGGCCAACCGCTGCCGCTGTTCATCAAGTGGGACGACGCGGAGTACGGCCTGCGCGCGCGACGCGCCGGCCACCCGACGGTCACCATGCCCGGTGTGGCGATCTGGCACATGGCGTGGTCGGACAAGGACGACGCGATCGACTGGCAGGCCTACTTCCACCTGCGTAACCGCCTCGTGGTGGCCTCGCTCTACCACGACGGCGACCACAAGGGGATCATGCAGTCCAGCCTCAAGGCGCTGGTCAAGCACCTGGTCTGCCTCGAGTACTCGACGGTGGCCATCCAGATCGAGGCGATCCGCGACTTCCTCCGCGGCCCCGAGGCCCTGTACGAGTTGTTGCCCACCGCCCTGCCCAAGGTGCGGGCCATGCGCGCGGAGTTCCCGGACGCCGTGGTCATCCCGTCGGCCGTCGACCTGCCCGCGCCGTCGGGCGGCCCGGCCGGGATCCACTCCGAGCCCCGCGGCCCGGTCCGCAAGGCCGTCGCGCTGGCCAGGGGTCTCGCGCACACCCTGAGCAAGGACGACAAGCGTCACCACGAGGTGCCGCAGGCGAACTTCCCGCCGATCGAGGCGCGCTGGTACTCGCTCAGCCGGGTCGACGGCGCCACGGTCACCACCGCCGACGGCCGCGGGGTGGTCTACCGCAAGCGCGACCGCGAGCTGGCCGCCGCGCTGTTCAAGGAGTCGGCGGCCCTGCACCGCGAGCTGTTCCGGCGGTTCCCCGAGATGCGGCGCCGCTACCGTGACGCCCACACCGAACTCGTGACCAAGGAGGCCTGGAGCCGTGTCTTCGATGCCTGATCCCGTGGGTTCGGTCGAGATCCCCGTAACCACCGGCGAGGTCCGGCTCCTGGCGGCGGTGCAGAAGCGCCTGCTCGCGGTGCCCGGGTCGCGTCAGGCGGCCGTGACGCTGTCGCACGTCGGCGAGCACGCCCTCGGGTGGATGGTGATCGCGGCGGCCGGGATGGTCGTCGATCCCGCCCGCCGGGGTCGCTGGGCGATGGTGGGCATCGGCAGCTTCGGCGCCCACGCCACGTCCGTCGTCGTCAAGCGCGTCGTGCGTCGTCGCCGGCCGGACCACCCGTCCGTCGCCGTGGGGGTGGGCACCCCCTCCAAGCTGAGCTTCCCCTCATCCCACGCGACCTCGACGACCGCGTTCGCCCTGCTCGCGGGGTCGGTGACCGGGGTGCCCGTCGCGCCGGCGCTCGTGCCGGTGATGCTGGCGTCCAGGTTGGTGCTCGGAGTCCATTACCCTTCGGATGTGGTCGCCGGTGCCGCCGTCGGTGCGGGCTGTGCCGCCCTCACCCGCGCGGTCTGGCCCTCGGACGCGGTCCAGCAGGTCCTGCCCGGGGCACTGCGCGACGGCGCGGCGGGCCCAGGCGTCACCCAGAACCGCGAGGAGAAGCGATGACCGATCAGTCCGGAGCGCCGGTGACCCGGGGCGGGGCAGACCACCACCTCCTCGGCGCCGAACCGCATACCGCCAACGAGATCGACGACATCGCCGCGGCGGAGGAGGATGCCAAGGGCGCGCCGCCCAAGAACCTCCTCGACGGCATGGTCAAGGCGCTCCGGCCGCGTCAGTGGGTCAAGAACGTCCTCGTCATCGCCGCGCCCGCGGCGGCCGGGTCCCAGACCCTCACCGACGGCAGCGTCCTGTTCTCGGTGTTCATCGCGTTCGTGGCGTTCTGCATGGCCGCCTCGAGCGTGTACCTCATCAACGACGCGTTGGACGTCGAGGCCGACCGCGCCCACCCGACCAAGCGGTTCCGCCCCATCGCGGCGGGCGTCCTGCCCGTGGGGTTGGCGTACGGCATGGCGGTGGTACTCATCATCGCGTCGATCGCGATCTCGGTGCTGCTGGCGCACCCGGCCCTGGCGATCGTCGTGGCCGTGTACATCGTCCTGCAGCTCATGTACTGCTTCGGGCTCAAGCACCAGCCGGTGCTCGACATCGCGTTCGTCTCCTCCGGCTTCCTGCTGCGCGCGGTCGCCGGTGGCGCGGCCGCCGAGGTCGACATCTCGCAGTGGTTCCTGCTGGTCATGGCGTTCGGTTCGCTGTTCATGGCCGCCGGCAAGCGCTACGCCGAGCTGAGCCTGCACCTGAAGACCGGCGCCAAGATCCGCAAGGCGTTGGAGAGTTACACCCCCACCTACCTGCGGTTCGTCTGGACGCTCTCGGCGACGGTGCTCGTGCTCTGCTACGCCCTGTGGGCGTACGACCGCGGCTCCGACCCGACGCAGCCGAACGGGGCGGCGATCTGGCTGCAGATCTCGATCGTGCCGTTCACCATCGCCGTCCTGCGCTACGCGGTCGACGTCGACGCCGCGCAGGCCGGCGAGCCCGAGGACATCGCCCTCGGCGACCGCGTCCTGCAGGTCCTCGCGGCGCTGTGGGTCCTCACCGTCGTGATCGGCGTCTACATCGTCCCGTCGATCGCCTGAGTCCGGCGGACGGACGATGTCGGAGGTGACGGCAGAGCGCCGTGACGGTCGTCGCGACCAGCGCGGGGCCGGATCCGGCGACCCGCGGGCCGAGCACCGCGACGTGGTCGGACGCGGGCGGGGAGACGCGGTCTTCTGGACCGGGCTCGCCGTGGTGGTGGCGATCTTCTTCGCCGGCGCGTGGCAGCGGCGGTGGATCGCCGACGACGGTCTCATCGTGCTGCGGACGGTCCGCAACCTCGTGGCCGGAAACGGCCCGGTGTTCAACGCGGGGGAGCGGGTCGAGTCCAACACCTCCACGCTGTGGACCTATCTCATCTACGGCACCCACGAGGTCGTCGGCTACCGCCTCGAGCTGGTCGCGCTGGGACTGGCGCTCACGCTGAGCATGGTGGCGGTGGCGTGCGCGATGCTGGGCGCCCGCGTGATGTACCGCGGCACCCGACGCGCGCCGGCGGGCGGGCCGATGCTGCTCCTGCCGTTCGGTGTCCTCGTCTACGTCATGCTGCCGCCTGCCCGCGACTTCGCCAGTTCCGGACTCGAGACAGGACTGGTGATCTGCTGGATCGGCGTCATGTGGCTGGGCCTGCAGCTCTGGGCCCGCTCTCCGCATCGCGAGGGCCGCTCCGGCCTGCCCGCACCGGGGACGGCGGCGATCGCGTTCATCGCCGGCCTGGGGCCGCTCGTCCGGCCCGAGATGGCGCTGGCGGCGGCGGTCTTCCTCGCGATGATGGCGGCGTCCCGCCAGTCGTGGCGGCACCTGGGCTGGCTCGTCGTCATCGCGGGCACGGTGCCGGTGGCCTACCAGCTCTGGCGGATGTCGTACTACGCGCTGCCGTACCCGCTCACGGCCGTGGCCAAGGACGCCGGCGGGTCGAAGTGGGACAAGGGCGCCGAGTACCTGTGGGATCTGCTCGCGCCGTACGTGCTCCTGCTGCCGCTCGTCGCCGTCCTCGTCGCGGGCCTCGTGGCCCTGTGGGCGCGGACGGCCCACGGACCGGCATCGTCCGGACCGGCATCGTCCGCACATCCGCTACTCCGACTCGGGATCCGCTCCCCTCACAGGGGTAGCGGATCCGGTGCGGCGGTAGCGGATTCCCGGCCGGGAGGGGCGGTAGCGGATTCCGGGTCGGGAGAAGAGGACGACGACGAGGGCGGCCGGCTGCTCCGCCTGCGGGGCCGGGTGCGCTCCACCCCGGTCGTCACCGGCGCGTTCCTCGTCGTGGGCCTGGTGATGCTGCTGTACGTCACCCGCGTCGGCGGCGACTTCATGCACGGCCGCGTGCTCCTGCCGTCCCTGTTCCTGATCCTCCTGCCCGTCTCGGTGGTGCCCCTGCCCGTAGGGCCCGCCCGCGGGTCCGCGGACGCCTCCGTGCGGCGGGTGGCGGTACCCGTGACCGCGGCCGCGTGGCTCGTCGTCGTCGGATGGGCGGTGACCGTCCAGGTCACCGAGGACCCCTTCCGCGAGGAACCGGAGTCCATCACCTCGGCCGGCATCGTCGACGAGCGGCAGTTCTACATCCAGCGCACGGGGCACAGACACCCGCTCCTCGCCGACGACTACCTCGACTTCCCGCGCATGCGCGCGCTCGTGCGCGACGTCTCCCGCAACGAGACGGGGGCGGTGTTCCTGCCGATGCCGGGCTTCCAGGACCGCTGGGACGTCGTCGCCTACGACCACCCGATGCCCGGGCTCGCGCCGTTCGAGCTGCCCGAGGACCCCGTCAAGACCGTCGTGTTCCTCAACCTGGGCATGACGAGCATGAACCTGCCCCTCGACGTGGGCGTGTACGACACGGTCGGCCTGGCCTCGCCGCTGGCCGCGCACACGGACCGGATGGAGGACGGGCGGATCGGGCACGACAAGTTCCTGCCGTACGACTGGGTGCTCGCGCAGAAGCAGGTGATCGAGGACCCGGTCAACTTCCCGCGGTGGATCGACGTGAACTGGGTCAACCAGGCCGAGGTCGCGCTGCAGTGTCCGGCGACGCAGGCGCTGATCGAGTCGTATTCCGCCCCGTTGACCCCCGAGCGGCGGTGGTCGAACCTGGTGAACGCATTCTCATTCGCCGAGTACCGGATCAACAGAATCCCTGCGTACGAGGTGCAGAGGTGCGGCTTACCGATGCCTGAGGAGGTGGAGAAGTACCAGGGCACTCGGTAGGGTGGCGCTCGCTGTTGTCTCGAAACGGTAACAGTCAGGGGTCGAATCGGTCCCCGACCTGTAACACCTGTCCCAAAGTGCGCGACAGTATCGATGACCTCGATGTCGCAGTTCCGGTCCTTCCCTGGTGGGGCCGGTCCGATGAACGTCACCGATGCCCCGCGGGGCACCAGGAACGAACAAAGGAACCAACGAATGTCCCACTCCACCCTCCGGCGCCGGTTCGCCGCCGGGCTCACCGCTCTGGCGACGGCCGCAGGGCTCCTCGTCGGCGCCCCGGCACTGGCCGGCGCCCAGGCGACCGAGCAGGGTTCCTCTGCCAGCCTCGGCTCGGCGGGTTCGTCGGCCCCTCCGCCGGCCGCCCCCGCGTTCCAGCCCGCCGGTGGGAACGAGAACCCGGTCGGTTTCCGCAACTGGCTGCGGCCGGGCTGCGAGTGGGATCCGGTCGCGTCCTGGGTCCAGCTCTGCCACGTGTGGTCCCCGGCGATGAACCGGCACATCAAGGTGCAGGTGCAGCCCGCGCGCTTCGGTGGCAACGCCGGTCTCTACCTGCTGGACGGACTGCGGGCGCGTGACGACTGGAACGCGTGGACCCACGACGCCCAGGCGCAGCGCATCTTCCTGCAGGACAACATCACCCTGGTCATGCCCGTCGGCGGCCAGGTGTCCTTCTACTCCGACTGGCAGCGGCCCATCAACCTGGGCGGCAACCTGCTGGAGTACAAGTACGAGACGTTCCTGACCCGTGAGCTGCCGAACTACCTGGCGGACCACTTCGGCGTGCGTCGCGACAACAACGCGATCGCCGGTCTGTCGATGGGCGGCTCCGCCGCCGCGACGCTCGCGGCCAACCACCCGAACCAGTTCAAGCAGGTGTCGGTCTTCTCCGGCTACATGAACCCGACCGCCCCGGGCATGTACACCATGATCCCGCTGGCGATGTTCGACCAGTGCAAGTGCGACCCGTTCGCCATGTGGGGCCTGCCCGGCGCGCCCGCGTGGGGTCGCAACGACCCGCTGCTCAACGCCGACAAGCTGCGTGACATCCCGATGTACGTCACCGCCGGCTCCGCCATCCCGGGCCAGTACGACCAGCCCTCCAGCCTGCAGGCCGTGTTCAACACGTTCAACGGCATCATCCTCGAGGGCCTGTCCCGCGGCTCGACCCTGGCGTTCCAGAACACGATGAACGCGGCCCCGAACAAGGCCATCTTCGAGTACCGCACCACCGGTATCCACGGCTGGGGCTACTGGAACGACGACCTCATCGCGGCGCGCTCGGCGCAGATCCTGGACGTGATGGACGCCCACGCCTGGGCCGGCTACTGAGCCGCACCGTCGACCGGCACAACTAAATAGGACGGATTCGCCCTTTCACAGCGAGTCCTCACCCGTCACACCGGGGCCCCGCGCGTAGATTCTGTGCGGGGCCCCGGTCGCATCTGACCACCGGGTTCGGCCGCGGGAGGGGAACCCGCGGGCGCGCCGCGGACCCGGGCCCCAGACACAGGTGACGCGGGCCGGGTGCGACGCGCGCCCACCAGACGATCCGGCGAGACGACGCGGCAAGAAAGAGAACAACACATGGCGACCCCCAGCGCACACGCGAGCCCCCGTTCCCGGTGGGCGTCCCTCCTCGCGGCTCCCCTCGTGGCGTCGGTGGTGGGGTCCGGTCTCGTCCTGCCGCCCGTCGCCGCGGCGCAGGAGACGCCGACCCGTCCCACCCCGGCGCAGAGCAGTCCCACGCAGACCGAGCAGCCGCGGTCGACGACCGCCGCGCCGGACCCGGCGGGCGCGCCC
>NZ_JAALDU010000204.1 GCF_014145015.1 Dietzia sp. E1
CCAGCCGCTTCTCGACCGCCGAGGCGGGCGGCCCCCGCGTAGCGGGCGAGTACCGCGACGTGCCGCGTCACGCCCGCGCGCGGGTCGCCCTCGCCGCGGCCGCGTTCGGTCGGTGGGCGGTGGACTCCGTCCACCTCGACATCGCCGACGAGGCAGGTCAGCGCGCCGAGGCCCTCGACGCCGTCGCGCTGGGGTTCGTGGGTACCGCCTGCATCCATCCGTCCCAGGTGGCGGTGGTGCGGCAGGCCTACGCGCCCGACGACGACGAGGTGGCCTGGGCGCGGAAGGTACTCGCCGCCGCGGAGCACAACCAGGGCGTGTTCCAGCTGGACGGTCGCATGGTCGACGGTCCCGTCTTCCGCCAGGCCGAGGCGACGATGCGTCGCGCCTCGGCAGCCACCTGACAGCGCCGCCACCCGACACCGCAGCCACCTGATATCGCCGCCACCCGACACCGCAGTTCCCTCTTCGTGGGCCGCCCGGCCCCACCCTCAAGGAGTAGCGAGATGACCACCGCCGATCTCGATGCCACCCCCCTCGACCCCGCGCTGTCGCACACGCGCGGAGAGACCGACGTCCCTCTCCTCACCCAGACGATCCCGGAGAACCTCGCGGCGACCGTGGAGGAGTTCGGCGACCGCGACGCGCTCGTCGACGTGCAGGCCGGCCGGCGCTGGACCTACAGCGAGTTCCTCGCCGACGTGCGCCGGCTCGCCTCGGGCCTGCACCGTCTCGGGATCCGCGCGGGGGACCGGGTGGGGATCTGGTCGCCCAACCGGTGGGA
The DNA here is from genome assembly GCF_014145015.1 of Dietzia sp. E1. Taxonomy (GTDB): domain Bacteria; phylum Actinomycetota; class Actinomycetes; order Mycobacteriales; family Mycobacteriaceae; genus Dietzia; species Dietzia cinnamea_A. Next base: position 785 of record NZ_JAALDU010000204.1, read on the forward strand.
GTGGGTGATGGTCCAGTACGCCACCGCCGAGATCGGCGCCGTGCTGGTCAACATCAACCCGTCCTACCGCGTCCACGAGCTCGAGTTCGTCCTCAAGCAGGCAGGGATCAAGGCCGTGATCGCGGCGCCGCAGTTCAAGGACTCGGACTACACCGGGATGCTCGCGCAGGTGCAGCCGAACTGCCCGGATCTCGAGCTGGTGGTGCTCTTCGGCGACGAGGAGTGGGAGTCGATGGTCTCCGGGCCCACCGACGCCGACGTCCTCGCGGAGATCCGGGCGGGGCTCACGAACCACGACCCGATCAACATCCAGTACACCTCCGGCACCACGGGCTTCCCCAAGGGGGCGACGCTCTCGCACTCGAACATCCTCAACAACGGGTACTTCGTCGGCGAGCTCATCAGCTACTCGGAGGTCGACCGGGTGTGCATCCCGGTGCCCTTCTACCACTGCTTCGGCATGGTGATGGGCAACCTCGCGTGTACCACCCACGGGTCGTGCATGGTCATCCCGGCGCCCGCGTTCGACCCGGTCGCCTCGCTGAAGGCGGTAGAGCAGGAGAAGTGCACAAGCCTGTACGGCGTGCCGACGATGTTCATCGCCGAGCTCGCGCTCGACGACTTCGACTCCTACGACCTGTCCACGCTGCGCACCGGCATCATGGCGGGCTCGCCGTGTCCGGAGGCCACCATGCGTCAGGTGATCGACCGAATGAACATGGACGAGGTGTCGATCTGCTACGGCATGACCGAGACCTCGCCGGTGTCCACCCAGACCCGCGCCGACGACTCCCTCGACCGGCGCGTGTCCACCGTGGGCCGGGTCGGCCCGCACCTGGAGATCAAGATCATCGACCCCTCGACCGGGGAAACCCTGCCGCGCGGGGAGGCAGGCGAGTTCTGCACCCGGGGTTACAGCGTCATGTTGGGGTACTGGGAGCAGCCGGACAAGACGGCCGAGGCGATCGACGAGGCGGGGTGGATGCACACCGGCGACATCGGGGAGATGGACGCCGACGGGTACGTGAAGATCACCGGCCGCATCAAGGACATGGTGATCCGGGGTGGCGAGAACATCTACCCGCGCGAGGTGGAGGAGTTCCTCTACACCCACCCGGACATCCTCGACGCCCAGGTGATCGGCGTGCCGGACCCCAAGTACGGCGAGGAACTCATGGCGTGGGTCCGGCTCAAGCCGGGCCGCGACGACCTCACCGCCGACGAGGTCCGCGAGTTCGCCACCGGCAAGCTCGCCCGGCACAAGATCCCGAAGTACGTCCACGTCGTGGACGAGTTCCCCATGACCGTCACCGGCAAGGTCCGCAAGGTCGACATGCGCAAGAGCGCCATCGAGATCCTCGGCATCGCCTGACCGCCCGCCCGTCCAATCCAAGGAGTGCGTGAATGTCCAGCAAACTCATGACCGCGGCGGAGGCCGTCGCGGACATCCCCGACGGGGCGTCCATCGCCGCCGGAGGGTTCGGCCTGTGCGGGATCCCGCAGATCGTGATCGAGGCGCTCGCCGCGCGCGACGTGGGGGACTTCGAGGTGTTCTCCAACAACGCCGGCGTCGACGGCAAGGGTCTGGGGATCCTGCTGGAGACCGGCAAGCTGCGGCGCATCGTCTCCTCCTACGTGGGGGAGAACAAGGAGTTCGCCCGGCAGTACCTGTCCGGCGAGCTCGAGGTGGAGCTCACCCCGCAGGGGACGTTGGCCGAGCGGATGCGCGCGGGCGGCTCGGGGATCGGGGCGTTCTACACGCGCACCGGGGTGGGCACGTTCGTCGCCGACGGCGGCATGCCGTGGAAGTACGACTCCGACGGCGGGGTCGCCGTGGCCTCGCCGCCCAAGGAGACCCGGGAGATCCGCGGCGAGACGTACGTGCTCGAGCAGGCCATCGAGGCGGACTACTCGCTGGTGCGGGCCGCGGTGGCCGATCGCAGCGGTAACCTGCGGTTCAACCTCACCGCCCGCAACTTCTCGCCGCTGGCCGCGATGGCCGGGCGCGTGTGCATCGTCGAGGCCGAGGAGGTCGTCGAGGTCGGCGAGCTCGCGCCCGACGACATCCACCTGCCCGGGATCTTCGTCCACCGGTTGGTCGAGCTGACCCCCGAGCAGGTCGCGCAGACCAAGTGGATCGAGAAGATGACCACCAACCCGCCGTCGGAAGGACAGCGCTGATGAGCACCGCCGCCACCCCTGACGCCCAGCCCGGTGACCGGCCCGTACGCCTCGGCCGGGATCGCAAGGCCATGGCCGCCCGCGCGGCCCTGGAGCTGGAGGACGGCCAGTACGTCAACCTCGGGATCGGCCTGCCGACCCTGGTGCCGAACTACGTGCCCGAGGGGGTGACCGTGACCCTGCAGTCCGAGAACGGGCTGCTGGGCATCGGCCCGTACCCGCACCCCGACCACGTCGACCCCGACCTCATCAACGCAGGCAAGGAGACCGTGACGACCCTGCCCGGGTCCGCGATCTTCGACTCCGCGACGAGCTTCGGAATGATCCGCTCCGGCAAGATCGACGTCGCGATCCTCGGGGCCATGGAGGTCAACCCCGCCGGCGACATCGCCAACTGGATGGTGCCCGGCGCGATGGTCAAGGGCATGGGCGGCGCCATGGACCTCGTCGTGGGCGCCCGCCGTATCGTCGTGGTCATGGACCAGGTCGCCAAGAACGGCTCGTCGAAGATCGTCTCCGAGATCACCCTCCCGCTCACCGGCCTGGGCTGCGTGGACCGGATCATCACCGAGCTCGGTGTCTTCGACCGCGACGCCGACGGGCTCACGCTCATCGAACTGGTCGACGGCGTGACCCTCGAGCAGATCACCGCCGCCACCGACGCCCCGTTCCGGGTGGCCGACGACCTGAGGTGACGACGCCACCGCACGGGCTCCCGCACACCGGGCCCCCGCCCGGACGTGCCCCACGCGGCCACAGCGCCCCCGGACTCTGGACCACACCGGTCCGCGGCCGGGCGGCGCTGTCGGCGTTGGCGTGGGTGCTCGGGTACGTGGTGGTCCTCGTCGTCGTCGTCATCCTCGGACTCCTCGCCGTGCGCGCGGCGGGCGCCGGCCGCCCCGACTCCGCGACCATCGCCCTGCTCGTCCTGGCCGGGACCGCGGTGGCCACGCTCGCCGCGGTGCGGGTCCATCTCCTCCGACGCCGGGGACTCGCCTGGGCGGACGTGGGACTGCGGCGACCGGACCGCTCG
>NZ_JAALDU010000205.1 GCF_014145015.1 Dietzia sp. E1
GGTAGGCGACCCGGCCCGGGGCCGGCGGGGGCGTGACGCCCCGCCGGCCACCCGAGAGGCCGACGCGTCAGAGGTGACGCGTGGTGTCGATCCCCAGGTTCATCCCCGCCAGGCCCCGGGGCCGCACGGCGAGGCCGTCGGCGATCTCGCGGTATGCGCGCCCCGACGGTGACTCGGGCTCGGCCAGGACGATCGGCGTGCCCTCGTCCCCGTGCTCGCGCACGGCCTGCTCGAGCGGCACCTGACCGAGCAGCTTGACGGGTGCGCCGACCGAGCGGGACAGGTTGGCCGCGACCTCCGCGCCGCCGCCGGTACCGAACACGTCCATGCGGGTGCCGTCGGGCAGCTCCAGCCACGACATGTTCTCGATGACCCCGGCGATCCGCTGACGGGTCTGCAGCGCGATCGACCCCGCGCGCTCGGCGACCTCGGCGGCCGCCTGCTGCGGAGTGGTGACCACGAGGATCTCCGCCGACGGGATGAGCTGGGCGATCGAGATGGCCACGTCGCCGGTGCCCGGGGGCAGGTCCATCAGCAGGACGTCGAGATCGCCCCAGTACACGTCGGCGAGGAACTGCTGCAGGGCCCGGTGGAGCATCGGACCACGCCAGACGACCGGGGTGTTGCCCTTCGTGAACTGGGCGATCGAGATGACCTTCACGTCGTGCGCCACGGGCGGAAGGATCATCTGCTCGACCTGGGTCGGCCGGGCGTCGGTGCCGAGCATCCGCGGGATCGAGTGCCCGTAGATGTCCGCGTCGAGCACGCCCACGGACAGGCCGCGGGAGGCCAGCGCCGTCGCCAGGTTGACCGTCGCGGTGGACTTGCCCACGCCGCCCTTACCCGAGGCGACCGCGTAGACACGGGTGAGGTTGCCGGGCTGGGCGAACGGGATGACGGGTTCGGCCGCGTCACCACGCAGGTGCTTGCGCAGTTCGGTGCGCTGCTCGTCGCTCATGACGTCGAGCTCGACGGCGACCTCGCCGACGCCCGGGACGTCGGACACCGCCGAGCGGACGCGGTCGCTGATCGTGTCCTGCATCGGACACGAGGCGACGGTCAGGTAGATGCCGACATCGACGCGGCCGGTCGCGGGGTCCACCTCGACGCCCTTGACCATGCCGAGCTCGGTGAGCGGCTTGCGGATCTCCGGATCATCGACCTTGGCCAGTGCGGCGCGGATCGATTCTTCGCTGGGTGCACTCATGATGCCCCGAGTCTAGGCGTCGCGGCACCCTGTGACGATTCAGGC
>NZ_JAALDU010000206.1 GCF_014145015.1 Dietzia sp. E1
AGGTCGGCGACGGCGGCGGCGAGCCGCGGGGCGCGGAGCAGGACGTCGGTGGACGGGATGCGGCGGCGCGGATCGTCGGCGGCGGTTCGCGTGGGCCCCGCGGTCGGCTGCTCGGCGATCGTCGCTCCCCTTTACGAACGGTTGTGGCGGAGGCGGACGGGAATCGAACCCGCCTGACCGAGATACTCGGCCACGTCGGTTTTGAAGACCGCGGGGACCACCAGGTGCCCGGACGCCTCCCTGCCACCACGAGGGTAGGCGTTCCACGCCGGACCCGCCCGTCGATCGTCGCGCGTGGGTGCCCACCGGCCGCTCTCGTGGTCACCCGCCCGGCCGCTCGCGTGGCTAGGGTCGGGGCATGGCCACCGACACCGCTTCGTCCCCCGCCCGGCTGACCTCGTACGCCCACGGTGGCGGTTGCGCCTGCAAAATCCCGCCCGGCGCGCTGGAGAACGTCGTCTCGGGACTCGTCGGAGCCCCGGTGCACGAGCCCGCGGCGCAGCTCATCGTGGGTCTGGACGACGGCGACGACGCCGCGGCGGTCCGGATCTCGGGCGGCGTCGCGGTGATCAGCACGGCCGACTTCTTCACGCCCGTCGTCGACGACCCGTACGACTGGGGCCGGATCGCGGCCGCCAACGCGTTGTCCGATGTCTACGCCATGGGCGGTACCCCGATCGTGGCCATCAACCTGCTGTGCTGGCCGATGGATGTCCTGCCGTACGAGATGGCCGGCGAGGTGCTGCGCGGTGCCCAGGACGTCGCGGGTGCCGCCGGGTGCCACGTCGCCGGAGGGCACAGCGTCGACGACCCGGAGCCCAAGTACGGCATGGCCGTCACCGGCACCGCCGACCCCGACCGGCTGCTGCGCAACGACGCCGGACGCGCCGGGGTGCCGCTGTCACTGACCAAGCCATTGGGGATCGGCGTGCTCAACAGCCGGCACAAGAACACCGGGGCGGTGAGCGCCGAGGCGATCGAGACGATGACCCGCCTCAACGACGTCGCCTCGCGGCAGGCGCTGGCCGCGGGCGTCGAGTGCGCGACCGACGTCACCGGGTTCGGACTGCTCGGCCACCTCTACAAGATGGCCCGGGCCAGCGGCGTCTCGGCGGTGATCGATTCGGCCGCCGTGCCCTACCTCGAGGGGGCCCGCCAGGCGCTCGCCGACGGGTTCGTCAGCGGCGGGACGCGCCGCAACCTCGACTGGGTGCGTCCGCACCTCGACGCGTCGGTGAGTGAGGACGAGCTGCTGCTGCTCGCCGACGCGCAGACCTCGGGTGGACTGCTGGTGGCCGGCGAGATCCCGGGCGCTCCGGTGATCGGCGAGCTCGTCCCCGCGGGCGACGCGGCCATCACCATCCGCTGACCTGGCGGCGGGCCCGGCCGCACGCCTCGCGTACGCCGGGCGGGCCGGGCCGGCTTCGACACCTCGCGCCTCGCCCGTCGAGAAGAGGATTTCGCACCCTGTCTCTCGGGCGATACAGGCGGAATCCTCTGCTCGGCAGGCCTCGGGCCGCAAGCCCCGGGCCCTTGGCCGCAGGCCTCGAGCCCTTGGCCTCGTCGAGAAGACGGTTTCGCACGTCGCCTCTCGGGCGATACGGGCCGAACCGTCTTCTCGACGGTGCGCGGGCGGCCCCGGTACCGTCTTCCCGACGGTGAGCGGGCGGCCGGCAACGGTCGGTCAGGCGCTGCGGTCGAGGCGCGCGAACTCGTTGAAGATGCGGGCCCCGTGGAGCAGTGCCCGCTCGTCGAGCACGAAGCCCGGGTGGTGCAGGTCCGTCTCGTCCCGCTCGCCGTCCCAGACGCCCAGGCGCAGATAGACGCCCGGGATCTCCTCGGTGTACCAGGCGAAGTCCTCGCCGCCGCTGGACTGCTCGGCCGTGCCCACACCCTCCGGACCGAACACCGCCTCCACGGCGCGGGCTGCGAGCTCGGCGCACTCGTCGTCGTTGACCACGGGCGGGACGCCCTGCACGTAGTCGACCTCGGCCCGCACTCCGTACAGCGCGGCCAGGTGCTCGATCGCGTCGCGGACGAGCGGCTCGGCGGTCGCCCAGACGTCGCGGTCGGCGCTGCGGAGCGTGCCCCACAGTTCGCCCGAGTCCGGGATGACGTTCGGCGCCGAACCGCCGGCCTTGATCGACCCCCACGTCAGGACCGTGCCGGAGCGGGGATCGATACGCCGGTCGATCACGCCGTTCAGACCCAGGACGATCTGCGCGAGCGCGTGGACGGTGTCCTGCGTCTCGTGTGGCCGCGCCGTGTGACCGCCGGCCGAGTGGACGTGCACGCCGATCTTGGCGTTGGACGAGGTGATCGGCCCGCCGGTCACGCCGACCTCGCCGACGCGGCGGTGGGGGTCGCAGTGCAGCGCGATGATTCGGTCGACGCCTTCGACCACGCCCTCCTCGACGCAGGTCTTGGCGCCACCGGGCATTGTTTCCTCGGCGGGCTGGAAGATGAGGCGGACCGGGCGCGGCGGCGGGTCGGCGACCAGCATCTCCGCCGCACCGAGCAGCATCGCGGTGTGCCCGTCGTGGCCGCAGGTGTGGCTCACGCCCTCGACCTCGGAGGAGAACGACTCCCCCGACTCCTCGGACATCGGCAGCGCGTCGATGTCCGCTCGGAGCGCGACGACGTCCTCAGCGGTGGCGCCGTCGGCCGCCGGCACGTCACACCACAGGCCCGTGCCCAGCTCGAACTCGCGCGGCTTCAGCCCCATCCCGCGGAGCTGCTCGGCGATGTAGGCCGTGGTCTCGGTCTCCTCGAACGACAGCTCGGGGTGCGTGTGGATGTGGCGCCGCCACTGCACCAGGCGCTCCTCGAGACCGCTCGGGTCCTGCTTCTCGGTCTTAGTCTCGGTCTTTCCGCGTCCGAACACCGAACACCTCCTGACAGAACTGGACCACCCGGTCGCCGAGCAGCTGCCGGTTGGCCAATTTCACGAATTCATGACCTTCGTCCTCGAAGATCAGCACGTCCACCGGTACGTCCCTGCGTCGCAGCGCCTCGGCCGCCTGCTCGGTCTCGCTGGGCGGGACGTTGGTGTCATGGGCGCCGTGGACGAACAGCATCGGCACCTCCACCCGGTAGAACCGGCGCAGCGGCGAGACCTCCTTGAGCAGCTCCTGCTCCTGGAGGGGATTGCCGTACTTGGGGTAGGCGGCCGCCGCGACCCACGGTTCGGTGTCGCGGTAGAAGGTCCGCATGTCGCTCATCCCGCACGCCGCGATCCCGCCGCACCAGCGGCCCGCGTGCCGGACGAGCGTGGCGTTGACGAGGTACCCGCCGTAGGAGCGCCCGGCCACGATCACGCGGTCCGGGTCGGCGATGCCCTCGTCGACGAGGTGCAGCAGCGCGTCCTCGACGTCGTCGATGGCGGCGAACCGCCCGTACCGGTCGTCGGCGTGGCTGAAGAAGCGCCCGAATCCGGTCGAGCCGCGGACGTTGGGGGCGAAGCACGTCACCCCGATGTCGAGCAGCCGCCGGGCGATGTCGTTGTACCCCGGACGCGACTGCCCCTCCGGTCCGCCGTGCAGGTACACCACGGTGGGGGCGGGCTCGCCCTCCGGCGCGGCGCGGTACAGCCAGCCGCTCAGCTCGAGGCCGTCGCGGGCGGTGAACGTCACCAGCTCGGGGGCCGGGTCCGGCTTGTGCGGGCCACGGCCGGTCCACCGGCAGCGCTCGACGTCGTACATCACCACCCGGGGCGGCTCGTCGAGGCTCTCGACCGTCACCGCGAGCAGCCGGCCGTCCGCGGTGATGGTCGGCGACGTGGCCACCACGTCGGGCAGGGGCGGCCGGGCGATCACGCGCGGCCGGTCGGACGTGATGTCCAGGACCTCCAGCTCGGAGAGCCCCCCGCGGACGTTCCACAGCAGGACGGCGGTCGAGCGGTCCAGACTCACCTCGACGGTGTCGAGGTCGGCGTCGTCGCGGTAGGCGAGCGGCCACGACTCGGTGCCGTCCTCTCCGGCCTCCACCGCGAGCAGGCCGGTCCGCTCGGCGGAGTGGTCGCTGCGGACCACCATGCGCATCGGCCGATCCGGCCCGCCGGCGTCGAGGATGACCCCGGCGTCGGTCGTGGCCCCGGTGTCGACGGGCAGCAGCGGCCACCACCGGCCGTCGGGGACGATCCGCAGCAGCTCGCGGATGCCGCGGGCGCCCACCCGGAACAGCGCCGCCCCGTCGCGGGCGTGGACGAGCGCGCCGCCCATCCGGCGGTCCACGACCGTGCTCTCCCCCGACTCCGGGTCGACGAGTCGTCCCTCGGCGACGCCCTCGGAGTCGAAGGCCGTCACGGCGAGCAGCTCGCCGTCCCAGCACACGATCTGCACGGTCGCGTCGCCCCACGTGTCCACGGCATACGCGCTGTGGTCCTCCGGGTCCGTGGTGACCAGGAAGATGCGCTCGCGCTCACCGCCGTCCGGCGCGACCTCGCAGGCGAGCCACTTGCCGTTGGGCGAGTACGCGACCTTGCGGACGGGGCCGTCGATGGGCAGGACGACGTCGCGCTCCGGGCCGGCACCGTCCAGCCCGCCCGGCCCGAGCGGCCGCTGGACCGCCCGCGGGTAGCCGGTCCGTTCGGTGACCACGAACGCCAGCATCGACCCGTCGGGCGACAGGCACGGCGACGACGTGTGCCGGATGTACTCCGGGCCGCCGACCGCGTCCTCGGGCGACCCGGCGGCGTCCAGTGACTCTTTCTCCTCTGTGACCTCGGTGATGTCAGGCACGGTGGATCCAGGTGTCCTTCCCGCCCCCTCCGCTGGAGGCGTTGACGACCATGGTGCCCGCGGGTGCGACGCGTGTCATGGCGACCGGCGGGGCCTCGGCGACGATCTGCCCGGCCGCGTCGCGGCTGAGCATGACGAACGCCCGCATGTCCACGTGGCGACGCTGCAGTTCGTGCCCGTCGAACGTCGGCAGCGTGGACAGCGACTGCACCTCCTGCGCCACGAACCGCGAACCGTCGCGGCGCAGTTCGTCGCGCCGCTCGTCGAGCTCCCGCGGCGAGCACTCCGGGCCCACCGTGATGCCGGACCCGCCGTAGCCGTCGATGGGCTTGACCACCAGCTCGCCGAGCCGGTCCAGCACCTCGCGCCGTTGCTCGGGGTCGGAGCACAGGTAGGTGTCGACCTGACCGATCAGCGGCTTCTCGCCCAGGTAGAAGTTGATGATCTGCGGGACCCGCGCGTAGATGGCCTTGTCGTCGGCCGCCCCGTTGCCCGGCGCGTTCACCACGGCCACGGCCCCCTCGGCCATCGCGCCGAGCAGCCCACGCCGTAGACGAGCGCCGTCCGCGCCGTCCGACGAGAGGAGCATCTCCTCGTCCATACGGACGTAGAGGACGTCGATGGGGTGGCGGCCCTCGTCGTCGTCGCCATAGACCTTCCCGTCCGCACACACCAGGCGGTCCGGGGTCACCACCACGGCGTCCACCGCCTCGGCGGCGTGGATGAGGTCGAAGGCCTCCAGCTCGTCCTCGGCGACCACCACGGCGATCCGCGGATCGTCCACACCCTCCGGCGCGGCCGCGCGCAACGTCCTCCCCAGCAGCTCCAGGCCGGCGCGCGGGTCGTGCACCTCGGAGCGCGCGCCGAACTCGGGATAGCCCTCGGTGATCCGGTCGCGCAGCGCGACCGCCATCGCCAGGCCGCCCGGCATGCGCAGGTTGTCCTCGAGCACGATCCACTCGCCCGGCCCCGTCGAGACCAGGTCGGCGCCACACACCGGGGCGTGCAGCACGCCCTCCGGCACCGCGCGGCCCGTCGGCCGGAACCCCGGCGCCCGCTCGAGCGCGTCGGGCGGGACGATCCCCGCGCGCGTGATCTCGCTCGGGCCGTAGATGTCCTGGAGGAACATCTCCATCGCGCGGGCGCGCTGCTCGAGCCCTGCGGAGATGCGGCTCCACTGGTCGGCGGGCACGATGCGCGGCACGGCGTCCAGCGGGAAGACCTGCGGCTCGTCGTAGCCGTACACCTTGAGCATGATGCCGAGGTCGCGCAGGCGGTCGTCGACGCCGGCCTTGCGGTCGCGCAGGGTCTCGGGGCCGAGGTCGGAGACGGCCTTGAGCACGTCCACGTACTCGGGTCGCGGCGCGCCGTCGGCGGTGATCGCCTCGTCGTGGACGTCCTCGGTGACGGCCTCGCCGAGCGGCGAGTACGCGGACAGCATGGAGCGCATGCCGCGGTCGTCGGAGATGGCACGCGGCCGCAGCCGGCCCGAGGTCTCGGCGAGCAGCACGGAGACCACGTCGCCGCGGCGACCGCGCCGCCGGTGCGCGGCGCGCTGCCGG
>NZ_JAALDU010000207.1 GCF_014145015.1 Dietzia sp. E1
AGAGGCCCACCGGTCCCCGGCCGGGCGCGGACCGTGGTGTCCGACACGACGGTCTCCGGCGAGGCCGCCGTGGTCGTCCCGTCGCCGTCGGCTCCGTCCGCCGCCTCGCCACACGCCGACGCCGTGGCCGTCAGCGCGAGGAGCGCCGTCACGGCCAGCACCCGTGCACGGACCCGCCTCATGCGCTGAGCTCCCTGTCGTCGGCGGCCACGCGGTCCCGGATCCCCGCGAGCAGCGGGCCGAACCCTCCCGGCTGGACCAGCACGAGCTCCTGGGTGGCGCGGGTGGTGCCGACGTAGAGATCCTGCAGACCCTGCGGCGAGCGCGCGAGCACACGATCCGGGTCCACCACCACGACCACGTCGAACTCCAGCCCCTTGGCCAGTGCCAACGGCAGCACCGAGGTCCCCGGCCGGGCCCTTTCCGCGACCTCGGCCAGGGCGGCGTACCGGGGCGGGGCGCCCTCGTCGTCGTCACCGTCATGGTCGCCGGCACCGTCGCCGGCCTGGCCGCGCCCGTCACCCTCCCCGCCGTCGTCCGGGACCAGGACGGCCACCGCGCGCTCCGACGGCACGGCGCTGATCTCCTCCGCCACGACCCGCGCGACCTCGTCGGGTCCCGGTTCCAGCCACGCCACCGGACGTCGCCCCGGTCGCACCGGGCGCGGCGAGGCCGCGTCGGGATCGATCTCCGCCAGCAGCAGCTCCGCCACCGCGGAGATCGTCTCGGGCGTCCGGTAGTTCACCGTCAGCTCGGTCAGGACCCACCGGTCGTCGACGTACGGCGACAGGGCGTCGTGCCACGAGTCGATCCCGGCCGGGCTCGACGTCTGCGCCACGTCCCCGACGAGGGTCATCCACCGGTTGGGGGAGCGGCGCATGATGACCCGCCACGCCATGGTGGACAGCTCCTGGGCCTCGTCGACGATGACGTGCCCGAACGCCCACGTCCGATCGGCCCCCGCACGGTCCGCGACCGTGAGGTCCGAATCGGCGCTGTGGCGGCGCGCCAGCGCCTCGGCGTCGACCACGTCGTACGCCATGAGCACCTCGGGATCGAGATCGTCCTCGATGTCCTGGACCGCCGAGCCGGTGAGGATCTCGAGCGCCTCCTCCGCCTGGCGCAGCTGCTCGGCCCAGGCGCGGTCGGCCTCGCTCCCGTCCGCGGTCGGGTCCTCCCCGAGCAGCTCGGCGAGCTCGTCGAGCAGCGGCACGTCCGCCACCGAGAACGCGGCACCGTCCCGGCGGAAGAGCGCCTCCTGATCCTCCGCGACGTAGTCACCCGCCGCCTCGGCGATCCGCTCGCGGCTCGAGAGCAGATCGGCCAGCAACTGCTCCGGCCGCAGGACGGGCCACCACTCGTCGACGATCTCCGCGACCTCCCGGGAGGCCTCCACCTCGCGCCGCAGCTCCGCGCGGTCGTCCGCGTCCAACAGCGGCCGGGCCGGATCCCCGAGATCCCCGACGCCGTCGCCCTCCGGCGACCACGCCTCGTCCTCCGCACGCCCCACCGGATCGGTCAGGGCGGCCACGTACTGCTCGGTGAGCGCGTCGACGATCCGCGTCGCGAACGCCTCCCGCGCCTGGTTGTGGGGACGGCGGGTCATCCGCGCCCGCCCCCGCGCCGCCCGCACCGTGGCCGGGGCGAGCGTGAGATCGTGGCCCTCGACGCGCACCACCACCTCGGTCCGCGGCGCGAGCTGACGCGCCCGCACGGCGGCCTTGAGGATGCCGACCATCTCGCCCGACCCCTTGACCTCCTCACCGCGCAGTGTCTCGGGGCCGGTCGCCCGCACGCCCGGGTAGAGATCGGCGAGGGTGCGCAGCACGACCCCCGACTCGCCGAGCGACGGCAGCACCCGGGCGATGTAGTCGAGGAACCGCGCGTTGGGGCCCACGATGAGCACGCCGCTACGGTCCAGCCGCTGACGGTGGGTGTAGAGCAGATAGGCCGCGCGGTGCAGGGCGACCGCGGTCTTACCCGTGCCCGGCCCGCCCTGGACGACCAGCACGCCCGCGTGGGGATTGCGGATGATCTCGTCCTGTTCGCGCTGGATGGTCGCCACGATGTCCGTCATGTGCCCGGACCGCGCGGTGTCGAGTGCCTCCAGCAGGGCCGATTCCCCCACCACGTCGTCGTGGTCCTGCGGGAGCTCGCCGTCCTCCGGCGCCGTGAGGTACTCGTCGTGGATCCCGATCACCCGACGTCCGATCGTGCGGAGGTGACGACGGCGGTGCGCGCCCTCCGGCCGGGCGGTCGTGGCCAGGTAGAAGGGACGACTGTGGTCGGCGCGCCAGTCCAACAGCAGCGTCGTGAGGTCCTCGTCGTCGTCCCGCAGCCCCACGCGGCCGATCCGCCGGACCTCCCCGTCACCCATGTCCAGGCGGCCGAAATACAGGCCCAGGTTGGCCGCGCTGAAGGCCGCGAGCTCCGACGAGTAGAGCCGGGCGAACGACTCCCTCTCCGACCGGGCCTGCGGCGTTCCGCCGGAGGCGCGCAGGACGGCGTCGAGCCGCGCGCGGGTGTCCGCCCGCAGTTCCTCGAGGCGGTCGAGGAGACGACCGAGGTGACGCTGTTCCTCGTCG
>NZ_JAALDU010000208.1 GCF_014145015.1 Dietzia sp. E1
GCCGGGGGCACGGGAGGATCGCGTGCTCGAGGTGGATGCCATGACCGTCACTCTATCGTCTCAGGCACCACCGGTAACAGCAGCCACACGGGCGGGGGGCTCTTCTACAGGCCTCGCGGAACGGCCTGTAGGGCGTCGATCCCCCGCTGCGCTCCCGAGATGTCGATCTCGACCTCGTTTCGACCGAACGCCCACAGCAGGAGCTCCACCGGATCGGCGGAGACGCTCACCAAGGGCGCCAGGGCCGCTCCCGTCGAGACCGGCGAGATCTTCCCGGAGCCGATGTCGGAGGGGGCACGCAGCTCCACCCGGGCGTCGACCTTGCGAAGGAAGGTCCGCGCCACGGTGGTGGCGAGTGTCCAGACCCGCTCGAGATCCTTTATGTCGAAGCCGCGCCTGCTCCACCCCGGGGCGCCGCGACGCACGTCCTCGTGGTGGACCAGGTACTCGGCCGTGTTGGCCACACGGTCCGCGTAGCGCAGCGGCGAGTACCACGGCGCGCCCGCGGCGATCGCGGCCAGGAGGTCCTCCCACGGTCGCTCGGCCTCGCGGAGCCGGATCTGCTCGAGCCGGTCCGCGAACGCGGGGACCACGACCCCGGCCGCCGCGTCGGGCCGCCCCTCCCGCACGACGAGATGGGCGGCCAGGTCCCGGGTCGTCCAACCCGCACACAGCGTGGGGGCGTCCGGCCCCGCAGCGCGCATCGTCTCGACGAGAGCGCTCCGCTCCCGCTGGGCCAGGCTCGGACGGTCGGGACCCACGGACTTACACCTCGGCGACGGCGGAGGTGATGACGGTCGGCACGATCATGGGCTTGCGGCGCCACTTCTGCGACACCCAGCGACCGACGGTGCGACGGACGGCCTGGGCGATCCGGTAAGGATCCGTCTCGCCCTCGCCGGCGAGATCCCACAGCGCGTTCTCCACCAGCTCGACCACCGGGGCCAGTGCGCCCGGCTCGTCGGTGAAACCCTTGCCGATGATCTGCGGCCTGCTCACGGGCCGTCCCGTTCGCGGGTCCACCACGACGGTGGCGACGATGAAGCCGTCCTCGCTCAGGGCCGTGCGATCCGCCAGCACGGTGTCCCCGATGTCGCCGGTGGACAGGCCGTCGACGTACAGGTTGCCGACCGGCACCTGGCCCACCACGGAGGCCTTGCCGTCGACGAGGTCCACGACCACGCCGTTCTGGGCGAGGACGACGTTCTCCTCGGCCACGCCGGTGGCGATCGCCAGCGCCTTGTTGGCCCGCAGGTGCCGCCACTCGCCGTGCACGGGCATGGCGTTCTTCGGGCGCACGGCGTTGTAGATGAACAGCAGTTCGCCGGAGTACCCGTGGCCGGACACGTGGATGTCCGCCTCACGACTGGTGACCACGTTGACGCCCATCTGCGACAGGCCGTTCTGGACGCCGAAGACGGACTCCTCGTTGCCCGGGACGATCGACGAGGAGAACAGGACGGTGTCCCCCTCGGAGAGGTTGATCTGGCGGTGCTCGCGGCGTGCCATCCGGGAGAGACCCGCCATGGCCTCACCCTGCGTACCGGTGGTCATCACGAGGACCTTCTCGGAGGGCAGCTTGGCGGCGGTGTCCATGTCCACCAGAACCCTGTCCGGATCCGTGAGGAGCCCCATCTCGAGCGCGATCTCCATGTTGCGGAGCATCGACCGACCGGTCAGGGCGACCTTGCGTCCGGTGGCGGCGGCGGCGTCGACGACGGACTGGACGCGGTAGACGTTGGAGGCGAAGCAGGCCACCACCACGAGCTGGCGCGCGTCGGCGATGAGCCGCTGCAGGGCGGGCCGGACTCCGGACTCTGAGGGGCTGATGCCCGGCGTGGTCGCGTTGGTGGAGTCCAGGAGCAGCAGGTCGACACCCTCGTCGCCGAACCGCGACATCTTGGGCAGGTCCGTGGGGCGCTTGTCGGTGGGCAGCTGGTCGAGCTTGATGTCGCCGGACATCATCACCGTGTTGTCGCCGGCCTTGATGACCACGCCCAGGCACTCGGGGATCGAGTGGTTGACGTCGAAGTACCGGACCTGGAACTTGCCGAAGTCACTGACGCTGGACTCGTCGACCGTGCGGAACACCGGCTTGATGCGGTGCTCCTGGCACTTGGCCGCCACCAGCGCGAGGGTGAACTTGGAGCCCACCACCGGGATGTCCGGGCGCAGCTTGAGCAGGAACGGGATCGCCCCGATGTGGTCTTCATGGGCGTGGGTGAGGACGAGCGCCTCGACCTGGTCCAGGCGGTCCTCGATGTGCCCGAAGTCCGGGAGGATGAGGTCGACACCGGGCTCGGTCGAGCTCGGGAACAGGACGCCACAGTCCACGATGAGCAGCTTCGAGTCGTACTCGAAGACCGTCATGTTCCGGCCGATCTCGGAGATGCCGCCGAGGGCGACGATCCGCAGGGCACCCTTGCGGGGCTTCGGCGGGCTGGGCAGACGGACCGTCATGTCCCCGCCCTGCATGGTCTTGACGCCACCGAACTCGGCCGTCGAGGTCTCGCCGCGTCCGCGACCCCGGCTGCGGCCGCCGCGCCCGCGTCCGCCGTTCTGACCGCCGGAGTCCTGGTTGCCGCCGTTCTGACCGCCGGACTTCTGGCCGCCCGACTTCTGGCCGCTACCCTCCTGACCGCCGGAGGCGGAACCGCGACCGCGTCCCCGTGAGCCGCCCTTCGGCGACTCCTGCTGGGCCTTGCCCTGGTCGCCCTTGTTCTGGCCGCCGCGCTGGCCCTTGTCCTGCTGGCTCTTGTCCTGCTGAGCCTTGTCCTGCTGAGCCTTGTCCCTGCCGGAGCGGGTCGGTGCCGACTCGGCGGCAGGGGTGTCCGCGGCCGGGATCGGCTCGGTGAACTGCACCGCGGTGGTGGGCGCCGGCTCGCCCGAGGGGCGGCCCGCGGCGCGTCGGGTACGGCCGCGTCCGCGGCCGGTGGAGGAACTTTCCGTCATCTGGTGACTCCTGCTCTGAGCAGCAGTGCCTCGAGGGCCCCTCGCTGCTCGTCGGTGGGTGGTAACTGCGGGAGTCGCGGCACACCGGCCGGGATCCCGAGAAGTTCTAGTGCTGCTTTGGACATCGACACGCCCCCGAGCGCCCGCTGGGCGTCGAAGAGCGGGAGGAGTCCGAGGTTGATCCGGCGGGCCGTCTCGATGTCTCCGGACAGGAACGCGCGGCGTAGCTCGACCAGACGCGGCGCGGCCACGTGGCCGATCACGCTGACGAAGCCGCTCGCCCCGACGGCAAGCCACGGGAGGTTGAGTTGATCGTCCCCCGAGTAGTAGATGAGGTCGGAGTGCGACATGACGGTGACCGCGTCGTGGAAGTCACCCTTCGCGTCCTTGACGGCCACGATGTTCGGGTGTGCGGACAGACCGATCAGCGTCTCCGCCTGGATCGGGACGACCGACCGCGGGGGGATGTCGTAGAGCATCACCGGCCGGTCGGTCGCGTCGGCGATGGTGCGGAAGTGGGCGTCCAGCCCCGCCTGCGTGGGCTTGGAGTAGTACGGGGTCACGACGAGCAGTCCGTGCGCCCCGGAGGCCGCGGCCTGCCGGGCCGCGTGCACGGAGTGCGCGGTGTCGTAGGTCCCCACGCCCGCGACGATCGTCGCCCTGTCCCCTACCGTGGCGAGGACGGTCTCGAGGACCGCGATCTTCTCCGCGTCGGTGGTGGTGGGCGACTCGCCCGTGGTCCCCGACACGACGAGGCCGTCGCATCCGGAGTCCACGAGATGTCGCGCGACACGTGCGACGGCCTTGAGATCGACGTAGCCGTCGGCCCCGAACGGGGTCACCATCGCCGTGACGACCGTGCCGAACGGCGCCGGGCGCCCTGTCTCGGCGGGGGCCCGGCCACTACCGGCCGGTGTCGGCCCCCCGGTGGTCACGTGTGTCATGGTCTCCCAGGGTACCCGCAGGCAGGTCCGGATCCCGATTCCGACCCGGCGGGTGTGCTCATCCCTCGAGCACGTACGGGCTGACCGCGATCTCCGACCCGTCCTCGAGGGTGGCGATCTCGAAGTCCGAGAACACGGCCGGCGCGGCCTCTCGCAACTGCCGCAGGACGTCGATCGCCAGTCCGCGGATCTCGGTGTCCGCGTGCTCGGTGGCGCGCATCCCGATGAAGTGGCGCCACGAGCGGTAGTTGCCCGTCACGACGATGCGTGTCTCGGTGGCGTTCGGCAACACCGACCGGGCCGCCTGCCGGGCCTGCTTGTGCCGCAACATCGGGTTGGGCACGTCGGCGAACCTCTCCTCGAGCCGCGCGAGCATCTCCGCGTAGGCGTCGCGCGAGGCGTCGGTGGCCCTGCGGAAGATCTCGACGAGCTCGGGGTCGTCGGCGATGGCCGGAGGTGGGACGACCTTCGAGTCGTGCTCCGGGACGAACCGCTGGGAGAGCTGGCTGTACGAGAAGTGCCGGTGCCGGATCAGCTCGTGGGTACAGGACCGCGAGATGCCGGTGATGTAGAAGGTCACGCTGGCGTGTTCGAACACCGACAGGTGCCCCACCTCGAGGATGTGACGGAGGTACCCCGCGTTGGTCGCGGTGCGCGGGTTGGGCTTGTCCCAGCTCTGGTAGCACGCCCGGCCGGCGAACTCCGCGAGCGCGGACCCCCCTTCCGCGTCGGTCTCCCATCCGAGCTCGTCGGGTGGGAGGAACTCGGTGTGCGCGACCATGCGGACCTGCCGCCGGACGAGCTCGGACATGATGGGACTCCTCGTGGTGACGTGGTGCGCCCGGCGGTTCAGCCGAGCAGGTGTGCGGCGACCGTGGCCGCGACCTCGGCGACGGCGTCGAGGTCCTCGCGTGTGGGTTCGCCCGTGAGCTGCGCGGCCGGACCCACGGCCCTTAGGCCCCAGCCGGTGGTGATGCGTTCGACGGAGGTGACCGCACCCGCGGTGTCGTTGTCGCCGTGCACGCACAGCGCGTACGGGCGGCCCGAGACCGCGCCCTCGCAGGTGTAGTAGGTGCGGTCGAAGAAGTGCTTGAGCGCTCCGGACATGTACCCGAAGTTCGCCGGGGTGAGCAGGACGTAGCCGTCGGCTCGCAGGACGTGGTCGTCGGTGGTGGCCAGGGCGGGGACCGACTCCACCGAGATGCCCTCCAGCTCCGGGTGGGCGAGCCCGGACTCCAGGGCCTCCAGGATGCGCCGCAGCCGCGGGGACGGCGCGTGGTGGACCAGCAACACGGTGCTCATCGCGGGCCCCTCCCCGGCGCCGATTCGGCATCGTGCAGCTCGATGGCCGTACGCATGGTCTCCCGCGCCCGGATGCGGTCGCCGGCGTGGTCGTAGGCGCGCGCGAGGCGGTACGTGGTCCGCCAGTCGTCCGGCGCCGCTTGGTACTCGGCGCTGACGCGGTCGAACAGCTCGTCGGCCGCGTGACGCTCGAGACGGCCGGAGGGGCGCCGGTCCAGCCCGGTGAGGTCCAGCTCCACGCCCTCGGCGGCGGCCGCGGCCGAGATCTTCTGTAGTTCGAGCCCGTTGCGCACGATCGCCCAGGTGGCCCACGCCCCGACGACGGCGAGCAGGAGGATCCCCACCCCGAGACCACGGACGGACAGGTGCTCCGAGGCGCGGAACATCGACCACCCCAGGTAGAGCAGGTAGAGGAAGGCCACGACAAGGCCCGCCGCGGTGAGGGCCATGACCAGGGGTTTGACGACTCTGTCCACTGTGGGCGACCTACAGATCCATGAAGGCGTCGAGTCCCACGGTCAGCCCCGGGGCTCCGGCGATCGAGCGGACACCCAGCAGGACGCCGGGGGCGAACGAGGACCGGTCCAGCGAGTCGTGACGGATCGTCAGGGTCTCCCCCTGCGTCCCGAGGAGCACCTCCTGGTGCGCGACCAGGCCGGTCAGCCGGACGGAGTGGACGCGGACGCCGTCGACGTCGGCTCCCCGGGCGCCGTCGAGCGCGGTGGAGGTGGCGTCCGGCGACGAACCGAGCCCCGCCTCGGCGCGCGCGGCGCCCATCATGGCGGCGGTGCGGTGCGCGGTCCCGGACGGCGCGTCCGCCTTGTTCGGGTGATGGAGTTCGATGATCTCGGCGGACGGGAAGTACTTCGCCGCCTGCACGGCGAACCTCATCATGAGGATCGCGCCGATCGCGAAGTTGGGTGCGACCAACACCCCGGTGTCCGGACTGTCGGCGAGCCAACCGCGGAGCGCCTCGAGGCGCTCGTCGGTGAACCCGGTCGTGCCGACCACGGCGTGGATGCCGTTGGCGACGCAGAATTCCAGGTTGCCCATGACCACATCGGGATGGGTGAAATCGACAACGACCTCGGCCCCCGCGTCGACGAGCGCGCTGAGCGGGTCGCCCTGGTCGACCTCGGCGACGAGCTCCAGGTCCTCGGCCGCGCGAACGGCCTCGCAGATCGCCGAACCCACCTTGCCGCGTGCCCCGAGCACCCCGACCTTCGTCACCGTCATCGTCTCCTCCGTGGTCATCGTCGTCCTCCCCCAGACTATCCGCCGACGCGCGCGAGCAATCCCGCCGCGCCGTCGTCAGGCATGCCGGGTCCGACGGCGGCCAGGCACCAGGGTGCGGACTCGGCGCCCCAGTAGTCGGCGACCTCACCGGCGGTGACCCGCCGCAGCCGGGCCACGGAGTCCTCGACCGTCACGACCCGGTCGCGGTCGAGGAGGTGTCGTCCGATCCGCGTCATCCGGGACAGGGGGTCGTCCAGGCCGAGCCTGATGGAGCCCGTGAGGTGCCCGATCGCACGGTCGACCTCGTCGGACGAGGGCGG
>NZ_JAALDU010000020.1 GCF_014145015.1 Dietzia sp. E1
GGGGGACGGCGCATCAGGTGGAGGCAAGAGCTCCTCGGGCACGGGCACCAGCTCGTCGGGCCGTGTCGGCGGGGCAGTGGCGAGTGCGGCCCGCGGCGCCGGCACCGTAGCGGGCTTCGCTGCCGCCGGCGTGGGCGCGGTGGCGACGGCAGCTCAGACAACGGCTCGAGCGACACAGACGACCGAGCAGATGATCGACGGTGCGCTGGCAGCTCACCCAACACCCCACCACTACCGCTGACGGCAAGGAGATCACTGGTGTCTGCATCAGGTGAGCAGGCGGACCTTCGGCTCTACACGCTGGGTGAGAAGTCGCAGCGCACCGGCATGTTCGGCCTGCCGCTGCGGGCCACGATCATCGCCGGGATCGCCTTCATCGTGGCGATGTTGGTGCTGATGCAGGGCGGACTAGGCGCGGGAGCGCTCATTGCGGTGCTGGCGGTGGCGTACCTGGCCCCGGCAGTGCTGCGTATCGGTAATCGAACTCTCTACGAGGTGGCTCAAATGCGTTGGCAATTCTGGCGGGCACAGGCCGCTGGTTCCACGGTGTACCGGTCCGGGCCTAACTCGCGGGTACCTGGCGGCCGATACCGGCTGCCCGGTGCCCTGGCCAAGACCGAGCTGCACGTCGGCCGCGACGTGGCCGGCAACGATTTCGCGCTCATCCGAGACCGCGCGCTCAACCAGTACACCGTCCTGTTGGACGCGGCCTCACGCGGCCAGGAGCCGCTGACGGTGGCCGACCGCAACGACATGACCGCCGAGTGGGGCGCCTGGCTCGCCGAGCTGTCGCTCAACGACGACGTCGTGGCGGCCACCGTGACCGTCGAGTCGTACCCGACGACCGGGCAGGACCTCATCGCCGCGGTGAAGGACTCGGTCAGCGAGTCCACCCCGGAAATCGCCCGCCGCATCCAGGCGGAATCGGCGGTGGAGTTCGCTCGCGGCAAGCTCGTCACGCGGTCGTGGATCGCGGTCACCTTCAAGGCCGCCACCGCGATGCAGCGCAAGGACCCCGAGGCGATGGCCACCGATCTGGGTTTCCGGCTGCCCGGGCTGTACCAGCGGCTCGAGTACGCGGGAGTGTCTGCCACACCGATGAACCCGGAGGACGCGATCGGGCTGGCGCTGCGTTGCTACCGCCCCGACCTGGAGGAGACCATCAACAGCGCTCGCCTGTCTGGCGAGCCGCTCGGAGTGGACTGGGACGACGCCGGCCCGGCCGAGGCCGTGGCGAAGTGGAATCACTACCGCCACGAAGACTGGGTGTCCCGCTCGTTCGAGATGGCCGCCCCGCCGGCCGCCGCGTTCCCGGACCACGTCCTGCGGCCCCTGTTGGAGCCGAAGTCAGACATTCCCCGCAAGCGCGTGACGCTGATCTACCGCCCGATCGCCGCCGGGGACGGGGTGAGGCAGGTCGAGAAGGAGCACACCGACGCGGTCAACGCTGCGAACAAGACCCGCTCGATCGGCAAGGCCTCTGCCGGCCTGCGCCTGGAGCGCACCGAGGCCGCGCGGCAGGCGCTGGCCCGAGGCGGCCAGCTCGGCGAGTACTCGCTGCTGGTGACGCTCACCCTGCGCAACCCTGAACTGCTCGACCAGGGCTCGGCGATCATCGGCCAGCTCGGCAACCGGTCTCAGCTTCGGCTGCACGCCACCAACGGCCAGCAGGATGCGGCGTTCGCCGCCGGGCTGGGTCTGGGCGTGCTGCTCGATCAGAAGTCCACGATTTCCTCGTTTGCGAAGGCGGAGTGATGGCCAGGCGCACCAAGACCCCCGTCGGGCCGGCAGAGCTGGAAGAGCTGCACGCCCGTATCACCGCCGGCGATCAGCTCCCTCCCTGGCCGCACACACGAACCGGCCGTGCGTACAAGCGGTGGTGCGACGAGCACCCCGAGCGGGCCGAGCAGGCGCGCACCGCCCGCCAGGCACCGCAGCTCCGCTACGGAAAGCCCCGGTTCACTAATCGCTACGCCTCCCTCGACGGCCGCGGCTTCAAGTGCGCGTTCTCGGGGCGGATGGCAGTGGTCTCCGCCCCGGCCGCCACCCAGACCTCCACCAACTACGGCTGTGGTTTCAACCCGTGGGTGGTCGGGGCGACCGCCCCGGCGGTCGGCGTCCCTCTGGGGGTTCATGCCCAGACCGGCCAGGACGTCTCCGGCGACGTGTTGTCGTGGTTCCGCGCCGGCATCATCGGCAACCCGTCGGCGTTCGTGCTCTCCTTGCCCGGGCTGGGCAAGTCCACGATCATCCGCAAGCAGTTCATCGGCGCGGTCGCCCAGGGCCATGTGCCGATCGTGGCCGGGGACATCAAAGGCGAGTACGTGGCGGTGACCGATGCGATGGTCACCCCGGCCGGAAAGCGCGGGCAGGTGATCCGTCTCGGACATGGGCACGGGCACCTGAACCCGCTGGCCGCCGGCGCTTTGGGCGAGGCGATCCCGGTGATGCAGGCCCATCTGGACGAGCTCCGCGACCGGGGCGAGGACAGCACACGCCTTGCCGAGGCCATCACCGAAACCGAGGAGTCGGTGCACTCGCGGCAGGTCACGATGGTCGTGGCGCTGGCCGAGCTGATCCGCGGTCGGCCGCTGGCTGACTTCGAGGGTCTGGTCATCTCCACCTCGTTGCGGGAGATGCGCCAGGGCGGCAAGTTCTCCTTCGCCTCACCGCCGCTGCTGCGAGACCTGATCGACTACATCCGATCCGGAAACGCCGACCTGCGGCGAGCGCTGTTCGTCGCCGACGAAGCGGAGTACCGGCGCACGGTCCGAACCCTGGTCCAGACGCTGGAGTCGCTGACCGACGGCGTCATGGGCCAGGTATTCGCCGAGCACACCACCACCAAGATCGACCTCGACGCCCCGGCGATCTGCATCGACGTTTCGGCGATCGCTCGAGGGGACCAGTCGCTCAAGGCGGGCGTGCTCCTGGCCTGCTGGTCCGATGCCTACGGGGCGATGGAGGCCGCGCACGTGCTGGCCGACTGCGGTCTGGCGCCGCAGCGCTACTTCCTGGCGATTCTCGACGAGATGTGGGCGACCCTGGGCGCCGGGGCGGGGATGGTGCAGCGCGTCGACGAGCTCACGCGCCTGAACCGCACGGACGGCACCGGATTGCTGATGATCACCCACACGGGCCGAGACCTGGAGACGCTGCCCAACGAGGTCGACGTCAAGACCGCGATGGGCTTCATCGAGCGGGCCGGCATGGTCATCTGCGGCGGCCTTCCCGCCGGCGAGCTGGAGCGGCTCAAGGGCGTCCTCCAGTTCACCGACGCTGAAGCGGCGATGATCACCGCCTGGTCCAAGGGCGCGCCGATCGAGCGCACCGAAGCCCGCGAGCGTAAGAAGCCACCCCTGGGGCGAGGCAAGTTCATGCTCAAGTCGTCCAAGGACGGTACCGCCGGGATCCCGGTGCAGGTTCTGCTGACCGCGACCGAGCGGGAAACCAACATCCACGACACGAACGTGCGCTTTCGCGAGCTGCTCGATGGCGTGCCCTCCGGACAGGCGGTGCCGGCATGAGCTCAGCAGCGTACGACGCCGATTTCCGCGACCAAGTGGTCGCGCGGCTGGCAGAGCTCGAGCCCCAATTCCCCTCGACCTCAGCAGCCGCCGAGGTCGTCGCCCGCGAGTTCGGCATCAGCCGCGACTCGGTGCGCCGCTGGTCGGTCGCCGCGGGGACGTGGCAGGCGCACAACTCGTCCACCCTGCGGGCGCTGCAAGCCGAGAACGCGGCCCTTCGAGCGCAGCTAGGGCTGTAGACGGATGCGGTCGGCCAAGCTCGTCGTGGGCATCGTCATCGGGATCATCCTGCTGTCGCTGGTGGTCGTGGTGATCCTCGGAGACGGCAGCGACGATCGCTGCCGCCCGAACGGGGCCATAACCGGCGGCGGGGGAGTGCCCGCCGGCGAGCTCAGCCTGCCGATCGCCGAAGGCGATTACGTCGTGTCCTCGACCTACAAGAGCGCAGACCGGCCCGGCCACCGAGGCATCGACCTGGCCGCCTCAGGCGGCACGCCCATGTACGCGATGGCCCCAGGCGTGGTGACCGCCGCCGGCCCCGCCAGCGGGTTCGGCAACTGGATCGTCATCGACCACACCATCGACGGTCAGCCCTACTCGACCGTCTACGGCCATATGTGGGACGACGGAGTGGCCGTGCAGGTGGGCGACACCGTTGCCGCAGGACAGCACATCGGTGAGGTCGGAAACAACGGCCAGTCCACCGGCGCCCACCTGCATTTGGAGGTGTGGCAGGGCGGGCGCCTGACCGGTGGGAGCGAGACCGATCCGCAGCCGTGGCTCGACCGAGCGGCGAACCCGGGCTCGGGAGGCAGTGCGCCGCCCACCGACGAGTCAACGACCTCCCGTCAGCCGTCTCCGCCCTCGGCCGGGGAGATGCCCGATTCGGACAAGATCGCCTCCAAGGAGAACTTGCAGGTCGACTCGATCCGGGTGGCCCGGGCCGTGGCGCAGCGCTTTCCCGACGTGAAGACCATCGGCGGGTGGCGGCCTGTTGATGCCTACCCCGATCACCCGTCGGGCCGCGCCGTGGACATCATGATCCCGGACTACTCCTCGAGCGAGGGCCGCGAGCTGGGCAATCGCATCAAGAACTACCTGCTGACGCACCGAGAGTTCTTCCATCTCGAGTACCTGATCTGGCGGCAGCAGTACATCCCCGCCACCGGGCAGCCCAACCAGATGGAGGACCGGGGCGACCCGACCCAGAACCATTTCGACCACGTGCACGTCACCGTCGCCGGCGGCGGAAAGCCCACCCCGAACCAGCGCTACGGCGCCGCCCCCACCGACGGTGCCGACGATGACTCCGAGACCACCGGCGCCGCCGGGGGCGACGACTGCGCCCCGGATTTCGGGCATCGCAGCCTGAACGCGGGCGAGATCCCCGCCGAACTGCGCAAGTGGATCGACCTGGGAGGCCAGGTCTGCCGCGAGGTCGACTCTCCGCTGCTGGCCGGGCTGCTGTACCACGAATCAGCCGGCTTCCAGGCCACGGCAGTCTCGACGGCCGGAGCGCAAGGGTACGGGCAGTTCATGCCCGGCACGTGGGCGGCCAAGGGCGCCAAGGTCGACGACAACGGCCAGATCGCCGGACCTCCCGGCTCGGGCTCTCCGTCGGACCCGGCGGACGCGACGATGGCCGCCGCCCGCTACCTGTGCGAGATCGCCGAGGGCCAGCGAGAGGGCATCGCCTCGGGCGAGCTCAGTGGCGACCCGCAGGCGTTGATGCTGGCCGGCTATAACGCCGGACCCGGCGCCGTGCAGCAGTTCGGCGGGGTACCGCCGTATGCCGAGACGCAAAAGTACGTGGTCATCGTGCCGCAAGAGGCCGCAAGGTTCGCCGCCGCATGAACACCGCCGACGACAGGAGGAGACAGCGATGAACACCAAAGGCATAGCCGTGGTCGCCGCGGCGGTGGTGGCGGTAGTGGTCGCCGCCGTCGCGATGGCCCTGACGCTTGGCCGCGATGATGAACCGGGAACCGATGCGCACGTACACATCGACCCGATCACGACCGCCGACGAAGTGGCGGTGGCGGTGATGGCAGGGATTCACACATGGACCCCCGCGCAGCAGCAGTCCCCGTGGGATGCGATGCACGCGATCTCCGGCCAGCTCACCGGCCAGATGGCGGACGCGGCCACCACCCGCCCGGACCCAGATCCCGCCCCTGGGCAGTGGTCGGCATGGGCGCGCTCGGGTGACCGCGTGATCGGCGCCGCAAGCCTGGCCGGATATCAAGACCCCGTCCCGCAGGACGCGAGCGAAGCGCGGCGCCTGGTCACGGTGCAGCAGAAAGTGCTGCACCCCGACGGAGCAACGACCCCGCTCGAGCGCATCACCGCGACCGTCGAGCTCAAGCGCACCGGCGAGACGTGGAAGGTCGCCAGCTACCAATACCGATCTGTGGGCGAGTAACCGCGCACATCACACCAGGGAGGCAACTATGGCAGGTAAGGACCTGGCCCGAACGTCCCAGACCCGCGAGCCCGGACCCACGATCGCGCTGGTCATGATGGGCGTGGTGGCGGCCGCGGTGATCGCGGTGTGGGGCAGTATCACCCTCGGCGAATCCATCGCCCCCACCGGTCAACAGGTTCCCGGTAACCCCGCGGTGGCGGTGATCGACCTGGCCCAGGGGCAGGTGCAGTGGACCACCGGCGCCACGGTCGTCGCCGTGGCCCTGGTGGTGATCTTCGTCGTGCTCGTGGCCGTGGTGGCGGCGCTCGTCGGGCGCCGGCAGGGCCGCAGGACCCGCGTCGATGGGATCACCAAGCACCTGGCGGGCCGCGCTGACGTGAAGTCACTGTCGGCCAAGAGCGTGGTCCGCGCCAACCGCGAGCGAGGCGACACCACCCAGACCCCGGGGGTGTACATCGGCAAGGAGGTCGCTACCGGCCAAGATCTCTGGGGCGGGTGGGAAGACCTGCATCTGGATCTGTGGGGTCCCCGCCAGGGAAAGACCTCCAGCCGCATCATCCCGATGATCCGCCGCGCACCGGGCATCTGCATCTCCACCTCGTGCAAGCGCGACGTCATCGAAGCCACGATGCCGTTCCGTCAGCAGGTCGGCCGCGTCTGGGTGCTCGACCCGCAGGACAAGGCGGTCGGGCTGGACACCTCCAAGTGGTACTTCGACCCGCTGGACTTCGTTCGCCGCGACCAGTGGTGGGACGGCAACGCCGAGGAGCTCGCCGAGATCTTCAACGCCGCCACCGCCCGCGGGGAGGCCGGCAGCGACCCCAACGCGTACTTCTACTCCCAGGCCGTGGACCTGCTCGCCTCGCTGTTCCTGGCAGCGGCGATGAAGAACCGTCCCATCACCGATGTCTACGGATGGGTCTCCAATCTCGAGGACTCCACCCCGGTCGACATCCTGGCCGACAGTCAGTGGAAGCCGCAGGCTGCGGACCTGGCCAGCAAGTACAACGCCGAGCCCCGCACCCGCTCCAACGTGTTCTCCGCGGCCAAGAACATGATCTCCTGCCTGGGGCGCCGGCAGATCGTGCGGTGGCTGACCCCCCAAGCCGGCGCCCAGCGTTTCGACCCGGTCGCCTTCGCAAACTCTGAGGCCGACACGCTGTATCTGGTCTCCGACGAGGAGAACCCGATCGGCCGGCCGGTGACCTCGATCCTGACCGTCGCGGTGTTCAAGGCCCTGGTCGACCGGGCCGACACCTGCCCCGGTTCGCGTCTGCCAGTGCCGGTAACCGCCGCCCTGGACGAGATCGCCAACATCGTGCGCTGGCCCCGCCTGCCCGACTACTACTCCACGTTCGGCTCTCGCGGCATCATCTGCGACACCGTGCTCCAGTCCCACGCCCAGGGAGTCGAGGTGTGGGGCGAACAGGGCATGAAGAAGCTGTGGTCGGCCGCAGCGATCGTTGTCATCGGACCCGGGCACAAGGACTACCGGTTCCTCGAGGAGCTGGCCCACCTGATCGGCACCCACACCGAGCAGCAGCGGTCGATCTCCCACGGCGGCGGTGATCGCGGGCGATCGGTGTCTACGCAAACCGTTGAGCGGCAGACCATTACGGCTGCCGAACTGGCTGCCCTGCCGTTCGGGCGAATGATCGTCCTGGCCACCGGCCGGCGCCCCATCCTGGCCCGGATGGTGCGGTGGGACCACCAGGACCTTCCCTCCGCACCTGAGAAGACCGAAGAGGCCGCAGCGTGAGTCACCTGTTCGACAAGAAGATCGTCGAGGCGTTCGGTGAGACCCTCACGGCGGTGGCCAAGGAGTCGCTACCTGCTGCTGTAGAGGATGTTCTGGCAACACCCGGCCTCACCGACCACCTTGCCCGCACCGTGGATAGGGAGGTCCAGCGGTTCGCCGAAACTGAGCTGGGCGTGCCGCCCATCCTGCGGTTCACCGACGAGTTCGCTTTCTTCGACGACTACCTACGCCTGACCTACGAGTCGACGGGCATGAGTCAGAAGTGGTGTTCGCGCTGGTGGGCGCACCGCTCGGTCCGATTCCGTATCCGTTCGATGTGGCTCGCGTACGAGTCACTAGCTCGCCGGGACCCGGCCACCTGCGATGAGGTGTTCCTGCGCACGATCGGCGACCACCATATGCCGCTGCTCACGGGAGAGCGCTCGCCAATGGTGGCCTGCACGTCCGGTCACCAACCGGGCAAGCCCTTGAAATCGGACCCCATTGAGGAAGGCACGCTATGAGCTCGCATCCCAGCGACCCGGTGGTCGCCGATCTGATCCGTCACGCCCGCGTGGGCGCGACAGCTAATCCGTACCCGACGCGGACTCGCTCGCTCGGCGAGCACTCCGCCCGCCAACACTCGGTCGGATCGCTCGTTGTGGAGGTCGCTCGCGCAGACTCCGGCGTATCCGAAGAGGTCGCTCAGGCGCGGCGTGAGGTGATCGCCGCCGAGCTGGAGCGCAGACGGCTGGTGCAGGCCGCCCAGGAGGCCCGCCAGCAGGCAGAGTTTGATCGCGTCCAGGCCGAGCATGAGCGCGATGAGGCCGTACGCCTCGCTCGTGAACAGTCAGGCCCCGACCCGGATTTCCTGACGCTGGCAGTGATCGCCGTAGTGACAATGGAAATCACCGAGCACGAGCTGGCCGGTGTGCTCGACGCAGCGATTACCGACCGCCCCGACCTGTCGGCGGCCGATACCGCCGTCCTCGCAGGTGAGCGCAGGGTCGGCCTCACCGAGGAGGAACTGAAGACCGAAGTGGGCAGCGGATCGCGGGAAGTCGCCGGCGTCATCGACACCGGCGTAGGGACGCAAACTCCGTCCCAGCTCATCGCCCAATCCGAACAGACAGCTCAGCCCGCCACCGCCACCTTCGACAGCACTGTGGTGTCCGTCGATACAGCCCCGGAGGTCGAGACCTCAGCAGAGGTCGGCTAAGAATGCCGCTAGTACTGCTGAGCACTTTCCCTAACCCTTGGTGACTCACCACGGGTCGGGTGCGGAATCGGTGCTGGCCCCCCACTCCGACTGCGGTCCGGATGTCGTCTCCGCGTCCGGGCCGCGCTCTTGTTCTGCGGACCGGTGGGCGAGATAGGACTCGGTGAAGTCGCTGACCGGTCCGGGGGTAGGCGGTGCGGTCAGGGCTGCTCGGGTATCGGTGAGCCATGCGGTCAGGTCGGTGTCGGTGCCGAGGGTGCTGGGGGCTACGGCGGGCAGTTCGTCGGCTGTGTCGGCCTCGCGGGCCTGGTGACGGAGTCGGTGGGCAATGACTGCCGCGGGCGACCTCGCGTCCTCAAGGTTGTCGGTGGCCTCGGCCCAGATCTCGCGGGGGTCCAGGCCGGCGAGAACGGCTTCTGTCCAAGCGTGAGCGATCTCGTCCTGGAGCTCGTCGGTGGGGGAGTAGGCGCGGGGCAGGGCATCGAGGTAGTCGGGCAGTGTCTGGGCGGTGAAGGCCTTGGCTGCCAGCTCGGCCCCGTGGCGGTAGAGCGCTTCCAACCGCTCGGGGTCGGTGGCCTGGTCGTACTCGGTGCGCAGGGTTTGGGTTGCTGAAATCTGGCGAGTGTCGCGGGCCAGAACGGTATGCAGAACCTCGGTGGCGGTGGGTGCTTCCCGGTCGCCGGCCGAGTGCATGTGGCCGTCCTCCGCGCCGAGGTCGAGGACCGGCTCGCACACGGCGTAGGCGCGGTTCTCCTTCCTTCCTCGAGTCATCGCGACGTACAGGCCGGCGCGGTCCACGCTGGTGTCGATGACGGCGTGGGTGGTGTCGACGGTTGCGCCTTGGGAGCGGTGGATGGTGGCCGCGTATCCGAGGTGGATGTTCTTGGCCGCGTAGTCGGCTGGGATGAGCATGTCGTTGCCGGTGTTCTGGTCGCGGACGGCCAGGGAGCCGTCTTCGGCGAGTCCGGTGACGGTGAACAACTGTCCGTTGATGACTCGCCCGAGCGGGGTTCGGTCGGTCGAGTAGAGCATGGAGTTCTTGCGGGCGATGACGGTGTCCCCGACACCGACGGTGTCACCGCGGGACACAACTCTGGTGTGGGTGTCATCGACAATTCCGTCGGCGATCCTTTGTGCCCTGATGACTTCGTTGAGGGTGTCGACGTCTTCGTTTCGGGAGGCGATGATCAGTGAGCTGCGCCCGGCCTCCAGGTCGGAAAGATAGGCCTGAACGGCGTCGGTGAGCATGGACTCGCGATGCCCACCGGTGACCCATCCGCGATCGGCGTACAGATCGAGTGCGGCGATGTCTCCGAGCCGCAGTCCCAGGGTTGCTTCGGCTTGTTCGGTGTCTGCGCCCATGCGCATCACCTGCTCCAGTTCGACCGTGCCTGGGGTGCGGGTGATGTCGGCGAACAGGCCACCTGAGGTCACCGCCGATAGCTGGTAGGGGTCGCCGATCAGACGCACAACGGCCCCGGATTGGTGGGCGATCTCGGTCAGCGCGGCGAGGTTTTCGGTGCTGGCCATTCCGGCTTCATCGACCAGGAGCATGTCGCCAGGGGAAATCTCAATCGGCAGGGCCGACAGGGTCTTACCGGGTGCGTTCGGGTTGAGTCCGCGCCAGGTGAAGGTCAACAGATCGATGGTGTGTGCCGGGGCGTCAATATCCTCGGACAGCACGCTCGCCGCTGCCGCAGACGGGGCCAGGCCGATGACATCTCGGCCCGTGGACTGCCAGGTTGTGGCGACGACCTTCATCGACGCGGTCTTGCCGGTTCCGGCCGGACCGACCCCTGCCGCGACCAGGGTTCCCGCACCCACCAAGTGCTTGGCCAGGGCCTGCTGGCCGGGGTTGAGCGACCACCCTTCGGTCTTCTCGTGGGTGGCCAGTACGTCGTCCACTGCGGCCTCGGTGGCAATGACAGCGACCGGGGTTCGGGCCGCTTCCAGCACCGCAGTTTCGGCGCTGAGAACAGCGGCGGTGGTGTACTTCTCGGAGTTGGCGTGCCGGTCGATTCCCCTCCCGCGTGCGGTCATCAGAGCAGAGGGAAGAAGCATCGGCTCGGGGGGAGTCAGCGGCACGATGAGGGTGTTCATGGCGTGGCTCATCACGGCCTGGTGCGCGGCTTCTAGTTCGGTATCGCCAGTGAAGCGGTAGCCCTTGAGTGCGGTTGAGATTGCAGTGTCCAGGTGCGAGGCACGGAAGTGAGCACGTGCATCGGTAACCCTGGCGATGGCGAGCTCGGCGACCGTCTCGGTGTGCTGCTCCGCATCGAATGCCTCGCGTCTGGCCTCGGTGTCAGTGGCGGTGGAAGCGGCCGCAATCTGCTCGACGACCTCGGCTCCAACACGGTCGACGGCCGCCTGCTTCCATGCTGCGCGGTGCTCATCTAGCGACTGCGCGGGCTTCTTTGCATCGCGGGTGTCAAGGATGGCTTTCTGCCACAGGGCGTAGCTTGCCCGCTGCGCGGGTTGCCGGCCATTCTTGGCCACGTACTCGGTCACCAACTGCTCATAGACCGGGCGTGCCAGGGTGCGCCGGGAGGAAAACATCTCGATCAGACGGCGGTCGATTCCGGCGATCTCCCAGATCGGAGCCTTGCCCGGCTGAGGGTGATGGGCGGTGAACTCCACGCCCATCCGGCGGGTCATTTTGTCGTGCAGGATCGCGTCATACCGGGCGGATATGGCTTGGTGCATCTGGAAGACCGCACGTCCATCCAGTGACAGCCAGCGCCCGTCCGGGCCTTGCACTTTGTTGGCCAGAAGCACGTGCGAGTGCAGGTCCGGGTCGCCCCCGCGGGTATCGAAGTGAGTGAACTCGGAGGCGACAATCCCGCGGGTTTTGACCTGCTCGATTCCCTGCTTGCCGACCCGTGTGTAGATCGCATTGTCTTCGGCCCACGCCAGTGCCTCGGCGACGGATTCGTGGTGCAACGCGGCGATCTTGGACGACGTCTGCTCGTCTGCCAGTGCCCACAGAACGCTGACACTTTTCACCGGGGAGAACGTGAAGTCGAACCCCGCGACAGCTTGTTTGATCTGGTCACGCTCTCGGTTGACCCAGGCGATGACGTCCTTGCCGGAGGCGTGGTCGTAGCCGAACTTCTCGGTATAGAACGGCCGGCCTATCTGCTCGGCGATCTCGCTCCGCTCGGTCACGGTGGGGCGGCGCTTCTCGGTCTTGAGGAAGTCCCGCTCGGCGGCGGCGATTGCGTCCAGGACATCGACGCCGCCGGTATAGAGGGGGAAGGATCGGCCGAGTTTGCAATCCTTCAATGCGGTCCCGGCGAGCATCTTGGCGTCGGTGTCCGGGTGCAGCCCCTCGCCATACAGGGCTGCCATCTGCGCTTCGGTGACGACCGCCCCTGCGGTGGCACTTTCGGAGTTCAGACCGTCTAGGCCTGAGCCGATCCACCGACCGGGCGGGGTGCCCTTGGCGGCGTAGTAGTCCGACAGGGCCATGCCCTGCGGGTCGGCGTCGTGGGTGGCCACCGAGCGCAGCAGGTACTGGTATCCAGTGCCCGCGTGTACGGCTCGGAGGGTCATCACGACCACCAGGGTAGGCGGCACCAATGGGCGCGTCTACGCGCGGCGGTCCGCAGGCCTGCGACCAGGCAATTCCCGTCGCTCACTAGAAGTGCATACTGTGTGTGGCAGTTTGTGACGAGCGACAGCGAGGATGATTTAGCACGGCCAGGGCTAGATGTGGTGCGGCGATCGGGGACCAGGACGGCGCGACGATGACGGCGGCATGGTGGTTGGGCATTGCGGCGGCGATGGGTGGACCAATAGGGTCGATCACATGGCGGCTACCAAGACTGATTCACGTTCACAAACCGCACGCGCGAGGGCTCGTCAGGCGATGGCCGACGAGCTGGAGCGGGCACGCAAGCGTGAGGCCAAGCTGGTCGCGGTGTTCTCGGCGATCGACGCCCGCGATGACGCGCAGATCGCCCTCGGCGATGCGCTGGTCGAGCTTCGGGACCTGGGTGTGGCGCAGGCGGACCTGGCGGAGATGACCGGACTGTCCGCCCGCGAGGTCGGGGCGGCGATCCGCGCCGCCAAGGACAACACCACCGACACCGACGACACGGTCAACGATGCGGCCGACAGTGACACCACGGCGGCCGGCCAGACACCCGCGGACACCAACGGTGAGCAGCAGCCCTGAGCCTTCCTCGGACCGGTGGTTCGAGGACATCCCGCTCCCGGGAATGGACGCCCGTCCCCGGCCCCGGCCTGCCGCGAGACGGTCCAGGCCGTACGACTCGACACTGCCGCCAACCGAGGCGGCGATTGCCGCGTTTGGCTCCCGTGTCGTGCGCGCCCCGGGCAATGGGTGTCACATCTGGACCGGCGCCATCTCCGACGGGTACGGACGGATCACCTGGCGACAAGGCGGCGTCAGCAGAACCGAGTACGCACACCGCTTCGCCCTCCTAGTCGCCGGCCACCTGACCGCCGAGGCGATCGGGGAGCACCGCTGCAACGAACCCCTGTGCGTGCGCGTAGACCCCGGCCATCTCATCGCCTCAACCCAATCGGCGAACCTGCTCTACGCGGTCGCCTGCGGACGCACCGGCATCATCCGCAACACCACCGAACGCCACGACCGCCACGCCCGCTCCCTCGCCGTCCGCGAAGCGGTCGCCGGCGGCTGGAACCCCAAGGCTTACGCCCAAGCTTGCGGCAACACCGCACCACTAGACGAGCCCCCACTGTTCTAGACTCGGACACCACACACCAACAGCAATGGCCCCACCACTTCGATGGGGCCATTGCTGTATCGGTCGGGTGGGAAGTGTCAGCGGGCTTCCGCGATGCGTCTTTGGCGGCGCAGCTGCCAGTAGCGCGGAATCGTCCACCGCAACGGCGTCTTGTCGATCACCACACGTGCCAGACGCGACCGATAATGCACGTCATTGCGGACCGCGAACGACCAGTGCCCGACGAACCATGCCACCATCCCCAACGCCATCACCGTCGGCGCCCAGGAGCTCGACTGCACCGCACCACAGAACCCGATCACCGCGCAGATTCCCCCGATGCCGCGTGCCAACGGCGGCACCAGAAGCGAGGCCACCGCGACCATCGCCACGGCCTGTATCGCGGTCTGCACGTCCCACATGACACCCCTCCCGTGTTGGCGTTCGTCCCGTTACATCCCGAACTCAACCGGCGGAGGTCCGAGCCACTTGGTCAGTGCCTGTCCTGCTTTGTCAGTGTGCTCGCCCGGCCCGACACGACAAGGCCACCACGGTGCGGATCGCTACTTGTCCTCGTCGGCCTGCCCGGAGGAACGAAACGCGTCCAACAGTTCACGCAAGGTGTCCGAGGTGGCCTCGGCGCGCACCCGGGCGCGGTCGGCCTCCTCGGCCTGGACGCGCGCCTGCTCTGCCTGACGCTGCATCGTCTCGAGTTGCTGGCGGACCTGGGCCAGCTCGGTGCGCAGCTGCTCGGCGTCCCGGACCGCCTCATCTCGGGCCGCGTCGGCGTCTGCGTGTTGCGCGGTGGCGGTCTCCGCCGCGGCGAGAGCGTCGGCCTCGCCGGCGCGCGCGGCATCCAGGGCCACCGCGGTGGCCTCGTCTGCCTGCTCGGCGGCGCGCTTCCACGCCGCCGCCCACACCGAGGCCACCATCGCCGACATCGGCTCAGACAAGTCCGGGGCCTCGGGAACCTCGCCTGCTGCGCCCGTGGCGTGCTCGCGCATCCACGCCGCTACCTCGCCGATCCGCACCCCCGCCTGTTTCTGCACCGCCCGCACGGTGACCTTGTCCCCCCGCGCGACGAGTACGCCGTAGGCGTGAGCGATCTTCTCCGACGACGACATGGCAGCCCTTCCAGATTCAGTATTCGGTAACCGGTAACGCGATCTGTTACCAACGTTACCACAGGCGCCGAACCGAAGCATCCCCGTCGCGCCAGTGCGCAGCAAACCGGCCGGAACCTCGCCGTCGGAGCACCCCTGCCAACCAACGAGGAACAAGGCGGGTCCCGGGCCACCGCGGCCCGCGCCACACAAGCCTGTCGCGCCCGAGTGAGACAATGGACTACGTGCTGATCGCCTATGTCGACGAGTCCTACGACCAGGACCTCTATTACATCGGGGCAGCAATCGCCGACTACGACCAATGGGAGCAACTCCACCAGCTCTACACGCAGATCGCCGAGCGAACCGCCACGAAACACGGCACCGATCCCACGGCTGAGTTCCATGGACACGAGATCATGGGCGGCGCAGGACAGTGGGCCAACCTTCGCGGCAAACACCGCGAAGCAGCTGGCCTCTACAGTGCCGTCCTACGGGCAGCACAACACGCGGGCGTGCGGTACCTCTTCGAAGGGGTGGACGTCAGACGCCTCAACGCCCGATATCGGTACCCGCAACAGCCCCACACCGTAGTGTTCCGCCACCTGCTCGAGCAGATCGACACTTACACTGCCCAACACGGCGCCGGAGAGCAGGCGATCGTCATCGCCGACGAGATCGCCACCAGCGCCCAACACCAGGACCAGTTCAGCGCCTACCAAGACTTCGGCACCGGCGGATACCGGCCAAGCCGACTTCAGCACATCTCCGCGCCCATCAACTTCGCCGACTCACGGCACACCCCCGGCCTACAGGCCGTCGACATGGCCGTCTACATCCACCGCCGAGCCCAGGCGGTGCACAATCAGCACCCCCGAGCTCAAGCAGTCACCGACAAACTCGCCCACCTGATCTACCAAAACACCCACCGGCAACGCACCTGGGAGCCCTAAATAAAACGAGGGCCCCCTCGCGGGAGCCCTCGGCAGGCAACGTTCCGGTATCCGGCCCGTTGTGCCCCCAGACTACCGCGCCACACCCAATCCACACCAGACCCCGACGAGGCTCACCAGGTGATCCCGCACGCCCTAACGCTCAGCGAAAGCCGCCAAACTCGTATGCGCAGGAACGTGTGGCAGACCTGCTGCTGCGCCTTGGATGCCTAGAGGATCGTGCCGAGCATTACACGGTGCCTGATGCGTGGCGATCGCAGCTCGAGTCAAACTGTGGCCCCAAAACGGGGCTCGACCAGCCATTATGTGAACGCCGATAACTTATGTTATGACAAGTAGGCGATGCCGAGTATCCGGCGAACTCGACCTCTCCCAGAGCGGGCCAAATGGCAGGTGGCTTGGTAGAGGAGCCTAACGAGCTATCCGATTGTTAGCTGGTGGCGACTGTGCCTTCCGTGATTGCATCACGCAGCACGTGCTTGAGAATCTTCCCCGAGGGGTTACGGGGAATGGGCTGGGTGATGAGCTCGCGCGGAAGCTTGTAACCCGCAATGAACTGGGATCCGTACTCGCGGAGCGACTCCAAGGTGACCTCGCGGCCCTCGACCGGGGTGACGACGGCGATGAGGCTCTCCCCGAACATCTCGTCCGGCCGCCCGACGACCGCCACATCGGCCACGTCCGGGTGGCCGGCGAGGGCCTGTTCGACCTCCACCGAGTACACGTTGCGCCCGCCCGTGATGATCATGTCCTTCATCCGATCAACGATCGTGATAAACCCGTCGGCGTCCCGGACCGCCACGTCGCCGCTGTGCAGCCAGCCGTCGCGGAGCGCATCGGCGGTGGCCTCGGGCTTGTTCCAGTAGCCCTTCATGATGGTCTCGCCTCGGTAAATGATCTCCCCGGGCTCGCCGACCGCGGTGTCGTTGCCCTCGTCGTCGACGATCCGCGTCTCGGCGTTAGTGATGGACGCCCGTCCGGTGGCATCTGGGCGGGCGCGTACTTCGTCCGGAGTGAGGAAGATGCCGGTCGGGCCGCCTTCGGTTTGGCCGCACAGCTGGAAGAACTGCACGTGCGGCAGGGTGGCGAGCAAGCTGGTCGCCGCGCTCGGCGGCATTGGTGCGGCGCCGAAGAAGCCCAGCCGCCACGCGGACAGATCGCGCGTGCCGAGCTCGGGGTGCTGCAGCAGCATCTGGTACATGGTGGGCACGCCCAGGAACACGGTGATGCGGTGCTTCTCCAGCGCATCCAGGACCGCCTTGGGCTCGAACGCTGGCAGCACCACGTGAGTGGTGCCCAGGCTGAACCCTGACATAACGAACAGGACCAGCTCCGCGCAGTGGTACATCGGCGCGACGTGCAGATTCCGGTCGAAGATATTCATACCGAGTGCGGAAACCGAGTTCCCCACCCACAGCATGCGGTGATGGTCGAACAACGCTCCCTTGGGACGCCCGGTCGTGCCCGAGGTGTAGAGGATAATGCAGTCGTCGTCCTCGATGACCTCCACTTCCGGCGCGGTGGTCGGCATGGTGTCTGCGAGCCGCGCGATGCCCTGCGCGGCGGGCTCGTCCAGCACCAGACTTTGCGGCGCGGACGGCAGCGGATCGAGTTCGTCGAGGCCGGCCACCACCACCGCGAGCCCCTCGGAGTACAGCAGCACCGTCGCACCGGAGTCCTCGAGCAGGTAGCGAAGTTCGCGGGCCGGCACGCGAGGGTTGAGAGGCACGGCAATGGCCCCCAGTCGGAACGCTCCGTACAGGCCCAGGATGTACGCGTCGGAGTTCGGGCTCAGCAGTGCCACCCTGTCGCCCTTGCCGACTCCGAGCGACGCCAACGCGTGCGCATACTGATTGATCCGGGCCGCGAGCTGCTCGTACGAGTAGGTGCTCTCGCCGAAGATCAGTGCGGTCTTGTCCGGGTGCCGGCGGGCATTGAGCGCGAGGGCGCCTCCGAGAGTGGCCATGGTGACTCCTGAGGTGTCGATGACTCCGGGATCGGATATGTGACCCCGGACACAGCAGGAACAGTAACCGCCAGCGTGATGCTTGTACAGATGTTCAGTGAAAGTGAAACTCGAGTCAGGTGGCTGACCCGTGGGAACGATCGACAGCTCCTCCCCCGGACACGCTCACGCCGAGTTCGGGCTTGCTGCGCCCCTCGGTGTGGGTAAAGGTCCCGAGGTGGGTCCAGACGGCATCCACCAGCGGCTGCAGGAACAGCCGGCCCATCTGGTTGATGATCACGTCGACCACCTGGACGGAGTCGGCGCGACCTCGCGACGCCGCGCCGGTCTCGCGCATCGCAACGACCTCCCGGTGGGTGAGTTCGGTGAGCCGCTCCAGCAGTTGCCCCCGCTGACCACCGGGTTCGAGTAGCGCCCGGCGGAGGTAGTTGACCACCTCCGGGTTTCTGACCAGCATTTCCGAGACAGCCTCGTTCCGCACGCGAGCGATTTCTTCGCCGGCCCCGTCGGTCGGCGCCGAAGCAAGGGCCGACGCAAAACGCTCCACGACGATCTGCTCCACGGCCTCGCGGAGGCCGTCTTTGGACCCGTAGTGATGGACCACCAGCCCTACGGTAACCCCGGCGGCGGCCGCGACCGCCCGCATCGGTGTGCGGTCCTCGCCGTTGGCCGCGTAAAGCTCGAGAGCGGCGTTGCGGATTCGCGCTTTGGCGGTGAGATCTTGGTCGCCGGAGTGCTGGGCGGGGCGGTCCACGCGGTCTCCCTTCGGTCGACAAACGAGTCTACGGGGACGCGCCAATCGCTAAAGCTATACAGTGGCTAAGTTTACTGACTACTTGTATAGTCGCTGAAATGAGTCCCAGATCGCTCCGACCCCTGGCCGGCATACAGGTCGTCTCTTTGGCTACCAACCTGCCCGGTCCGCTGGCCGTGGCAGGCCTTCGTGACCTCGGCGCAGCGGTGATCAAAGTGGAGCCGCCGGTGGGTGACGCCTTGGCCGTGGCCGCGCCCTCCTGGTACGCAGAACTGACACAGGGAGTGGAGGTTCGTCGGGCCGACCTCAAAAGTCGTAGCGGCCTGGAGGAGCTGACCAGGCTGCTCGATACGGCGGACGTGTTGGTGACCGCCATGCGCCCGTCAGCGTTCTGCCGACTCGGCCTCGGCGATCTCAGCGACCGCTACCCGCGGTTGTGCCATGTGGAGATCGTGGGCTACGACGGCGCCGACGAGGAGGTCGCGGGCCACGACCTGACATATCAGGCGAGATACGGCACCATCCGGCCGCCGCACCTGCCGCTGGTCCCGGTCGCCGACACCGTCGGTGGGGAGCGGGCCATCTCGGCCGCCCTGGCCCTGCTGCTGGCCCGGGGACAGCACGACTCCGGCGGACATCAACGCATCACTCTCGACGCGGCCGCGTACGACTCCGCGGCTGCCCTCCGGCACGGCCTGTTTGGCAATGGAGCACCACTGGGCGGGGCTCTGCCCTCCTACAACATCTATGCCACCGCCGACGGCCACATCGCCCTGGGGGCACTCGAACCGCACTTCGAGGCCCGCACCAGAGAAGTACTCGATTGCGACGGCACATCCGCCGCCTACACCCGCGCCTTCGCCGCGCACACCACGGCCCACTGGGAGGATCTGGCCGCGCGCCACGACATCCCGCTCACCGCCGTTCGCGATGCCCACCCGGCCACAGCGCAGACCACTCACGCGCCCACGGCGCCCACCACCTGACCACCTTGAGGAAGGACCCAGTCATGACCGACTCCCCCCAGCCCCGTAGTTCCCGAGCCACCCGCGAGGCCGTGATCGTCGATGCCGTCCGGACCCCGGTCGGCAAGCGCGGCGGGGCGCTGGCCGCCTGGCATCCCGCCGATCTGCTGGGGGCCACCCTCAGTGAACTGGTTCGCCGCAGTGATGTGGCGCCGGAGAAAATCGACGACGTGATCGCTGGCTGTGTGATGACGCACGACCAGCAGAGCTCCAACATCGCTCGCCATGCGGTGCTCTCCTCCGGCCTGCCCGATTCGGTGCCGGCCGTGACCGTGGACCGACAGTGCGGCTCGGGGCAGCAAGCTGTCGCATTTGCCGCCCACGGTGTGGAGGCGGGGTCCTACGACCTCGCCATCGCATGCGGCGTGGAGTCGATGTCACAGGTGGCGCTGCCATCCTCATTACAACCCGGCGCCCCGCTAGGCCCGCAATACTCCCCCCGCGAACTGGCCCGCTACGACGGCGGACTGCTGGTTCAAGGCCCGTCCAGTGAGCTGATGAACACCCGCTTCGACCTCAGCCGGGAGGAACTCGACGCCTTCAGCCGCCGGAGCCACGAGCGGGCGCTGGCTGCCACCCGCGACGGCCGCTTCGAGACCCAGCTGGTTCCGCTGCGCCGCGACCCGCTCGATGACTCCAGCGAGCCCGTGACCGCGGATGAGGGGATCCGGGCCGAGCTCGACCCAGAGAAGATGGCGTCCCTGCGGGCGGTGTTCGCCGAAGACGGCAAGACCACCGCAGCCAACTCCTCCCAGCTCAGCGACGGCGCCGCCGCACTACTCATCGCCGACCGCGAGTTCGCCGAGGCCCACGGGCTCACCCCCCGCGCCCGCTTCGTGGTCCACGCGGTCGCCGCGGCCGATCCGATCATCCAGTTCACCGCAATCCTCGAGTCCACCCGCAAGGCCCTGGACCGGTCGGGGCTCACGGTGGACGATATCGACCTGTTCGAGGTCAACGAAGCGTTCGCGGGAGTACCGCTGATGTTCCAAAAAGAGTTCGGCGTCCCCGACGACAAACTCAACGTCAACGGCGGCTCGGTGGCTGTCGGCCACCCCCTCGGATCCACCGGCGCCCGCATGATGACGGACCTGCTGACCGAACTCGAACGCACCGGCAGCCGATACGGGCTACAGACCATCTGCGAAGCCCACGGCACCGCTAACACCACCATCATCGAACGCCTCTGACGAGCCCCCTCCGTCCCAGCCACCGTCCCAACCCCACTTCAGGAGCACCACCATGACGTCCCACCCCATCGTCACCGGTCTGCCGTCGACACACGGTGACAGTTACCAGCTCAACACCACCACCCTGCTGCGGCACTCCGCCCGGACCTACCCCGAGCAGGAGATCGTATTCCGCACCATCGACGGGGGCTGGGACCGCTACACCTACGCAGACATGTTCGAGCGGGTCGGGAAGTCAGCCCACGCGCTCACCGGGCTGGGGGCCGGCCCCGGAACGGTGGTGGGAATCCTGGATTGGAACTCCAAACGCCATATGGAGCTGTACTGGGCGATTCCCGGTATCGCATCGGTGATGCTGCAGATGAACCTGCGGCTCGCCCCGGTGGACCTGGCCTATGTCACCGACCACGCCGAAGCCTCGATCGTGCTGGTCGACGAGTCCCTGCTGCCCGTGGCCGAGGCGCTGGTCGAGCAGGGCGTCGGGGTGAAGACCTGGGTGGTCATGACGGACAAGCCACTCTCGGAGATCTCCACCACCCTGCCCGGGGTCGTCCACTGGGAAGACGCGCTGACGGCCGCGGAATCGACCTTCGACTGGCCGATGATCGACGAAACCTCGGCGTACAGCGCGTGCTACACCACCGGCACCACCGGCCGCCCCAAGGGCGTGTACTACTCCCATCGCGGGATCTACCTCCACACTCTTGCCGAGGCAGCGCAGTTGAAGATGGGCGACGACGACACCGTCATGGTCATCACCCCGATGTTCCACGGCCAGGGCTGGGGACTGCCGCAGTCGG
The DNA here is from genome assembly GCF_014145015.1 of Dietzia sp. E1. Lineage (GTDB taxonomy): Bacteria > Actinomycetota > Actinomycetes > Mycobacteriales > Mycobacteriaceae > Dietzia > Dietzia cinnamea_A. The sequence continues at coordinate 21,413 of NZ_JAALDU010000020.1, forward strand.
CCATCTACTCGGCCGCCAAGGTCGTGCTGCCCGGACGGTATACGGCCGAGGACACCTCTGTGCTGGTTGACGCGATGATCTCCGAGTCCGTCACCGTAGCCAACGGTGCCCCCGCGATCTTCGAGCCGATGCTCGACTACATCCGCACACTCAAGACACGCCCGGACTTCAGCCGCGCCCGTCTGCTGTCCGGGGCGACCGAACCGTCGCTCACGCTCATGCGCGGCTTCCATGACCTCACCGGCGCCGACATCATCCACGCCTACGGCGCCACGGAGACCACTCCGCTGGTCACCGTCAACGCAGGCCTGAAGCACACGCTGCGGGACGTGCTCAGTGAGAAGGAGAAGTGGGATCTCAAGCGGGCCCAGGGTCTGCTGGTCAACGGGATCGACATCAAGGTCGTCGGACCGGACGGAACCGAACTACCCCACGACGGTGTCTCCCAGGGCGAGGTGCTCATGCGCGGCCCGTGGATCATCGAGCGCTACCACAAGATGGAAGACAAAGGCGGCGCGTTCGCCGATGGGTGGTGGCGCAGCGGCGATGCCGGCACGATCCGCCCCGACGGCTACCTCAAGCTGACCGACCGCATCAAGGACGTGGTCAAAAGCGGCGGCGAATGGATCTCCTCGATCGACATGGAAAACGCGATCGTCGCCCACCCACAGGTCCGCGAAGCCGCCGTGGTGGGGATCGAGCATCCCAAGTGGCAAGAGCGCCCGGTTGCGATCGTCGTCCAAGAAGACGGTGCCGATCTTGACGTCGACGACATCCACGCCGTGTTGGAAGACAAGTTCGCCAAGTGGCAACTGCCCGACATCGTCATCTTCGCCGACGCGCTGCCGCGCACCAGCGTCGGCAAGTTGGACAAAAAGACGCTACGCACCGACCACGCCGATCTCTACCGGGGAGCCGAGGAATGAGCGGCCAGAACGGACACGATGACGTGGTCCTCAGCGAACGACGCGGCGCCGTCGCGATCCTGCGCATCAACCGACCCGAGGCCCGGAATGCACTGAACGCCGCGGTGTTCGACGCCTTGAACAAGCACCTCGCCGAGCTGCGGACCGAGGACTCCGTGCGCGCCATAGTCCTGGCCGGCGCGGGCGGCGTGTTCTGCGCCGGAGCAGACATCACCGCGTTCGACGCCCTGCGGGCCGATCCGTTGATCGGGCAGCGGCGGGCCTCCGGGGGGACTCTATGGGCCGACCTGGAGAACTTCCCCAAACCGGTGATCGCAGCCGTCGAGGGCCTGGCCCTGGGGGGCGGGCTCGAACTCGTCCTGGCCTGCGACACCAGCATCGTCGGCCAGGGTGCCCGCCTTGGATTACCCGAGGTCAAGCTCGGCGTCATCCCCGGCGGCGGCGGCACCCAACGACTCATCCGGGCGCTCGGCAAACCTCGCGCCATGGCACTGCTGCTCAGCGGCGACCTGGTCACCGGGACCGAGGCCGCCACCCTCGGCCTGGTGGGAAAGGTGGTCGACGACGACGAGGTCGTCGAACAGGCGATCGCCCTGGCGCAGCGGATCTCGGCTAATTCCCCGCTGGCCGTGGCCCTGGCCAAAGACGCCGCCCTGGCCGCGCAGACCGGGTCGATAGCCGCAGGGCTCGAGCACGAAAAGCGCAACTTCGTCTATTCACTCGCCTCAGACGACAGCCACGAGGGCCAGGCCGCCTTCGTGGCCAAGCGTTCGCCGAACTTCACCGGCCGCTGACCCGGCCCGACAAGGACAAGATCATGACCACCACCCTGTTCCCCGACCACCGCCCCACCTGGCAAACCGAGTCCCACGAGTTGCTACGGGACCACGCCCGCGCCTTCTTCGCCAGAGAAGTCACCCCCCGCCAGGCGGACTGGGCCCGGCAGGGCCACGTCGACCGCGAACTCTGGAACAGAGCCGGAGCGGCAGGCCTACTGCTCACCGACATCGCCGAAAAGGACGGCGGCGGGGGAGGCGACTTCGGCCACGAGGCTGTAGTGGCCCAGGAACTGGCGTACGCGCACGACAGCGCGTTCGGCTTCACCGTGCACTCCACGATCGTCAGCCACTACATCAACGCCTACGGGACCGAGGAGCAAAAGCGCCGCTGGCTACCCGGGCTCGCCTCCGGCGAGAAAGTGGTGGCCGTCGCCATGACCGAGCCTGGTACCGGCTCAGACCTGCAGAACGTCAAGACCACAGCGATCCGCGACGGCGACCACTACGTGGTCAACGGCGCCAAGACCTTCATCTCCAACGGCACCCACTGCGACTTGGTTGTCATCGTGGCCAAGACCGATCCAGCGGCCGGCGGCAAGGGCATCTCCCTACTAGTCGCCGAGGTCGACAATAACGTCGCGGGCTTCTCCCGCGGCGCCGTCCTCGAGAAGATCGGCATGCACGGATGGGACACCCGCGAACTCTTCTTTGACGACATGCGGGTACCGGTGGAGAACATCCTTGGCGAGGAGGGCTCCGGCTTCGCCGAACTCATGACCCAGTTGCCGCGGGAGCGACTCATCATCGGAGTCGCCGGCGTGGCAGTGGCCGAGGCCGCGGTGATCGAGACCATCCGGTACGTCAAAGAGCGCGATGCGTTCGGCAAGAAACTCCTGGACTTCCAGAACACCCAGTTCGTACTAGCCGAGTGCAAGGCCGACGTCTACGCCGGCAAGGCGCTGATCGACGACGGCATCCGCCGCCAGATCGACGGCACCCTCGACGCCGCCGGCGCCTCGATGATCAAGCTGTGGGCCACCGACATGCAGTGCCGCGTGGTGGACAAGTGCCTACAGCTGTTCGGTGGCTACGGCTACATGATGGAGTACCCCATCGCCCAGATGTACACCGCCTCCCGCGTGCAGCGGATCTACGGCGGCACCAACGAGATCATGAAGCTGCTCGTAGCCAGGTCGCTGTGAACGCCACTCCCCCAAGTCCGTCCGTCTACGCCGAAGACTTCACCCCGGGCCAGATTCACAAACTGGGCGATCACACCGTCTCCAAGGCCGAACTGGTCGATTTCGCCACCCGCTGGGACGCACAGTGGTTTCACATCGATGAGGACGCCGCCAACCAGGGTCACTTCCGCGGACTCATCGCCAGCGGGGTACACACCATTGCCATCGCTCAACGGCTGCTCACACAAACAATGCTCAACCAATGGGCAGTGATCGCCGGGCTCGGATTCGACAAGGTACGGTTCCCGGCGCCCGTCCGACCCGGCAACGTTCTCACCGGAACCGCCCAAATTGCCGAGATCACTCTCGACGGAACACGCGGACGAGTGAAGATAGAAATGCGGCTGACCGATCAGGACGACCACACCGTCCTCTACGCCGAACTGACCATCGTCATGTGGCAAAGAGAGCAGGCCACGACACCGTCCGGAGGCTTCAACTGACACACGGCAGGACGTCACCAGAAAGAGCAACGGTCCCGCCCTACATCGACGAAGCGACCTTCATCTCGTATCCGCAAGTCAGCGTGGGACGTGACGACCCCACCTCACGACGGTGGCTCAAGGTAGTCAAACCCCCGTCCGAGCGCGTCCGCTAGCTAGCGATCGATTTCGCGACACTCACAGAACCAGTCGTTTCCGCAGGGCAGCAGTGTCCGAAAACTCGTGTCGCCTTGCCACCCACATCGAGCACCGGTAACCAAACCTTATGACAAGTAAACGATGCCGAGTTGTGGGTTCCCCAACTCGACCGCTTCCCCGAATTCCTCGCAGGTGTTCGACTTCGGGCATACGCGACCTGCTCGTCGGCGGGTGGCGAGTTCGTCGATTCTCGGCATCGGGTTGACACTGAGGTTGGCCGAAATGCCTAACCGGGTCACCCTCTCCCCCGTCACGCACCCCGATCCGGAAGGGCCCATTCGGCGTGTTCTAACATCAGTTTCAGTCAACGCGCACAAGGCCCCTGCCAGGCAATCGGCGGGGCCTTGCCTGCTTCATCCCGACACGTGATGTGTCAGCGGGCGGTGGCGAACCGTCGCTCGCGGCGCAACTGCCAGTACCTCGGAATCGTCCAGCGAAGCGGCGTCTTGTCGATCACAAGACGTGCAAACCTTGTCCGGTAGACCACGTCGTGCCGGACGGCGAACGACCAATGTCCAACGAACCAGGCCACCATGCCGGCGGCCATTACCGTGGGCGCCCAAGTGCGCGACTGCATGACGCCGCAGAACCCTATGAAGGCGCAGAAGCCTCCCACCACGCGAGCTACGGGCGGCATCAGTATCGAGCCCGCTGCCACAACGGCGACAGCCTGGAGCGCCGTCTGTGGATCCCACATCACCGAACCGCCTTTCGCGACATACTTCAACTTCGCATCACGATGTCAGTCACCTACGACATCTAGCACGCCCGGTTGCCCGGTTCCTTTGCTGATTTCTGCCGGGCTCGGACTTCGTTGCACGCCTCGCACTTGGGGAAGTCGGACGGAGAGACCTCGAAGAATGTCTTTTCGAGCGAGGGCAGGTCCCCTCCGAAGTCCGCTTTCTCGAGCGCCACGCGCGTACTAGTGAAGTGCGCACCGGCAAACCCCGCGCGCCCGCCGAAGCGCGCACCGGAGAATACCTCGTCCCCGATAAAGTGCGCACCGGCGAACTGGGCGCGCCCGGCGAAGCGCGCACCGTTGAACCCCGCGCCCCCGATGAAGTGTCCATACGCGAAGAACGCGTCCCCACTGAAGCGCGTATGCGAGAAGACCGCGTCCCCGGTATAATGAGCATCGTTGAACGTCGCGCCTCCGGTGAAGTGCGCAAACTTGAACGTCGTGATCCCGGTGAAGTACGCACCCTTGAACGACACTTGCCCCCTGTCAAAGACGCACCGATACATATTCAGGTCGTGGAATGTGCAGCCATCGAAGACGAAATTGAAGCTGCTCCACACGCCCGGTTGGGTGATTTCGTCCTCGACAGTGCCAAGGCGTGAGCGGACAATTCCTTGGATCGAGTGCTTGAACGCCACCATCCGGCCATAAGCCGCTTCATCGTCTGGCATAGGGTCGCGTAGCTGTGAGATGAGTACGTCGATGCACACCTGCTGCTCGGCTCGAGCCCGGTCCGGCTCGTTTCGATAGTGCGCGCGCCAATCATCGGCCAGTGCAGCAACGGCGTAGGCGGCGCCCTCCCTCGCTCGCAGCTCATCAGTAGCCAGGAGTTTGACCAACTCATGGAACCGATCCCTGAGCGTCCGCTCCGTGGTGTCTCGTCGTTCGATGTCGCGCCGCTCTCGCTCGGCCCGCAAACCCCATCTGGCGGTCGTGATTGCTACACCAGCTCCGATGATCGCAGCGATCGGTACCGCTAGTGATGCGGCTTGAAAACCGGTGAACCACGGCTCGTTGTTTGCCCAGTTCTCCCGGATCTCGGCCCGCCCGCTGACGACCAAAAGGACAACGAGGCCGCCAAGGCCAACGACGGTGATTGTCCAGAACGCAAGGGCACCAACCCAGCCCAGCACCCTTCCCATTCGCGGTCGCTTCGCTTCTTGCGAGCTCCCGGTTAAGACCGTCATTTCCGACAGCAGCTCAGAGTTGACGACGGCATGATCACCATCGCTGCGGCGTGTAGTCATAGCCTCTCTTTCGCCCCCGTCCTGACAATGCGCAGTTGATACTGGTCCTATGTGGCCGTTACTCGCTCGACTTCCAGCGCACCACACCGTTGACGGAGTGTGCAGTAGCGAGGTGTGCCCCAGTTCGGAGCCACCGAGACCGCCCCCTGGGAAGGCACACCCCCACATTCCGTTCTCACCTGCGTCGACCAGCTGGCTAAGAACTTGAACCTTCCGACCCTTCGCCCACAGCTGACGCGCTACCGCACGGAGCGACCCACCAGCGTCTGCACCCTGCGCCCCCAGCGACTACCCCAAGCTGTCGGGCAGCTGACGCTGCCAGGCGTGTGACCTCCCCCATGCAGCACGAGCGCCAGTACACACGTTATGACAAGCTAGCGCTGTCACGGCACCCTATTAAAAGACGACTCGTCGAAGAGTAAACACCCTAGTAGGCGTCGTCTCATACGATCGGACCGTTGTGTTGCTCGAGAGGAGGCGCCTTGTCTGCCGACGCCGACGTCAATTCAAACAGCGCGAGCGATAGCGGCGCCCCTCAACTCGCGGACGTGACAATGCCGCCAGCTGCGACCTCGCCAGCCCCCTCGTTCCTCGGCCCCCCGGTACCTCCGGCGCAACGTGTGTACTTTTACCCGCCCAACGAATGGGAAGTCTTCATTACCGAATGGGCGACCGGTCTCACTACCTCGTACTGTCAGATCAAGCAGCTTGGAGGGTCCGGAGATCGTGGTGTCGACGTTGCCGCCTTCAAGACTGCGCGCGGTCTCGAAGACAAGTGGGACTGCTATCAGGCGAAGCACTATGCAAATCCGCTGAATTTCTCAGACGCGGCACCAGAGATCTTGAAGGTATTCCGCGGAGTCGCGGACAAGTACTATGTGCTTCCCGACCAATACGTATTTGTCGCGCCTCGCGGATGCGGAGCCTCGCTATCCCGTCTCCTGAGTAAGCCCACCGAGCTGAAGAAAAAGTTTCTCCGAATGATCGATTCGCGAGGTCCGGCCACCAAGACGATTGATGACGAAACACTGCAGGCCATCCGCAACCTGGCAGCGACGTCAGACTTTTCAATCTTCCGCTCTCTCGAATTCAACGAGATGATTGACGTACATCGCCGAACCCCCTACCACGCAGCAAGGTTCGGAACGACATTGCCAGCGCGCCCACCAGTCGACCAACCCCCGATCAATCCGACTGGCGGCGAGATCATCTACATCGGGAAGCTTGTCGACGTCTACAAAGAACAAGACCCGTCAGCCTGTCCGGACATCGATTCCGTGACTACACACTCCAAGTACGGCGCTCACCTTCAGCGGCAACGTGAAGCCTTTCACTCCGCCGAGGCATTGCGCCGCTACGCCCGAGACTCAGTTCCAGACGGCACGTTCGAGCTCCTGCAAAACGATGTGTATATAGGTGTCATCGACACCGCCGAAGCGGATCATGCCAGCGGCATGGAGCGACTTCGCGCTGTCCTAACTCAGTCCGGACAATTGGACCTAGGAGCCCACTCCCTGATTTCCGTGTCCGGCAATATAGATCGCCAGGGCATCTGCCATCAACTCGCTAACGCCGACAGCCTGACTTGGGTAGAAACTAATGAGTAGCCCACTCAATAGTCCCGTCGAAGTTGGGCTTCGAGTATTAATGATCCTTACAGAAGCCTTCCCGGCCCACCTTGATATCAATCGCTTGGTACTTTTCGATCACGGCGTGCTTCACAGTGCAGACCTTGACGGACCGGAGAGCTTGCACCCACCCACTCCTATACGAGTAGGTGAGCTCGGAATGAAAAGACAACGCCTTGAAGAAGGTCTCCGAGTCCTGATCCGGGCCGGTCTCGCAGAGATGTTCACAGAAAGCAGTGGTATCGAGTTCGGCGCGAGCGACTCCGCTGAGAGCTTCTTACGAATCCTTGAAAGTGACTACTCGCGCGTCCTGCACGAACGCGCCCAATGGGTCGTCGAGAACTTTGGAAACATCGACGACAATCGACTCAGAGAGCAGATGCGCGAGATTTCTTCGCACTGGCCTGAAGAGTTTGAGGCTATTACCCTGCAGTATGGGAGCGAATTCTGATGGACCGGATCCAGCTTACCCACCTGACCTTTACTGGCATCGGAATGTCTGACGCATCGATTGATTTCAGTCCTCACGTGACTGTAATACACGGCCCCTCGGATACTGGGAAGTCATTCATCCTAGACGCGATTGACTTCGTCCTCGGCGCGAAGAAGCTTAAGGAAATCCCCGAGCGAGATGGGTACAACCGAGTCCTGCTCGGACTTCAGCTCCCGAGCGGCGATCGCGTCACACTCACGCGTGCCGTTAACGGAGGAGGAGTCGGCCTGTATCGGAGCGATTTCCGCACCGAACCACCGGGGCTTCCCGACCTGACGCTAGCGGCAAAGCACAGCTCAACGTCGAACTCGAATATCTCCAGGTTCCTTCTTAACCAAGTAGGTCTAGATGGCAAGTCTGTGCGTAAGAACGCACAAAATAAGACCCACATGCTCAGTTTTCGGGACCTTACGCGGCTGTGTCTAGTCGGGGAGACTGAGATGCAGGCCGAAGAAGCGCCGGGGCTAAGCGGCAACCCGGTGAACAGGACCAAAGAAGTCTCAGTCTTGAAGCTCCTCCTCACCGGAGAAGACGATTCCGACCTCATCGCCGTCCCCTCATCGCAAGAGCAGAAGCGACTGCGCGGTGCCCGGGAGGAGGTTGTCGAGCGGATGCTTGCACAGCTGGAAACGAAGCTCGACGGTGTCGCCGATCCGGGTGAACTCAGGCTGCAACTTGGCAAGCTGAATGACGCTATTGACGTACACACAGCCACGGTTGGTGATCTCACGAGACAGCGGGGACAGTTACTAGCGGAACGCCGCCGCATCGAGCGAAACGAGCGTGCCCAGCGAGTCGAATATTTGGATGCAACAGCACTCCAGCAGCGTTTTGGCCTACTATTGAAGCAGTACACTAGCGACCTATCCCGCCTAGATATGATTGCCGAAGCTGGGAACCTCCTAGGGTATTTCCGACCGGGGACTTGCGTTTTCTGCGGTGCGGAGCCGTCGAGCCAGCACCTCAATCTCAATTGCGAGGGCGACTCCACCAGTTTTGGCCTAGCCATCGAAGTTGAAACCCAAAAGACTCGCGTTCTTCGCGAAGATCTTCTAGGGACAATAGAGCGTCTGGACGCCAGGATCGAGGCACTCGGAAGATCAATCAGGTCAGCACGCCTTGAGTCTGAACGCCTTCAGATTGAACTAGACGAGCTCGATGTTGAGATGAATCCTCAACAGGGCGGCCTCCGCGAACTTCTCACAAAGCGTAGCGAAGTCGAGAGATATTTAGGCCTCTCCGATCAAGTGGAATCCCTCGAGGCCATGCTCCGGAAACTCTCTAAGGAGAATGGGACCGAGGTTGCGATAGCGGTCGCTGGATTGAGTTTAACAGCCGTTCGCGAGTTCTCATCTGAGATCTCCACGCGGCTCGAAGAATGGGGTTACCCCGATGCGGGCTCAGTCCGATACGACCGGAACGAACTGGACATAGTCGCTGGGGACCAACTTCGGTCCGCCCACGGGAAGGGCGTTCGAGCCGTCCTACACGCTGCCTTCACATTGTCACTCGCTCAGTACTGTTTCGACCGAGAGTTCGCACATCCAGGTTTCGTTGTTCTCGACTCCCCCCTCGTGACATACCGTCCGCCAGATAAGTCCAGAGACACTGACGAAGAACCCCCCGAAGACGTTGTCCGTGCGTTCTACCGTGACATTCAGGAGAACTTCGACGGCCAGGTCATCGTTATGGAGAATACAGACCCGCTTGAGCCTCTCGCGTCGAACGCAATCGACATCCCGTTCACTAAACGAACTAGCGACGGGCGGTACGGTTTCTTCCCGGTTACACATTCTTGGACTCTCCCGTCGTAAGAGAAGCCCGACAACAGGTGGCGCAGCAGGATGGCTACGGCGCTACACGAGTGGGCCCTTCACCAGCTCTCTTGAGAGCTCGATAGAGCGTCGATCGGCCCACTCCGAGGTCTCGGGCGATCGCTGACGGCCCCTCCCCCGCCTCGACGCGTGCGCTGGCCTTTTGGATCTGTTCGTCGGTCAGGACACGTTTGCGTCCCTTGTACTTCCCCTTTGTTTTGGCGATGGCGATGCCCTCGGTCTGGCGTTCGCGGATGATGGCCCGCTCGAACTCGGCGAACGCCCCGAGCAGAGAGAGCATGAGGTCGGCTCGAGGATCCTGGGCGCCAGCTGCGTAGGTTGCCCGTTCGTGGACGAACTCCACGCTCGCGCCCTTGGCTGTAATCTCTCCAACGATCTGCTTGAGATCGACCAGGGAACGGGCGAGTCGGTCCATCGAGGCGACAACCAGCTCGTCACCGTCGCGCAAGTATCCGATGCACTCGGCGAGCTTCACGCGGTCCGCACGAGAGCGTGCCGACTGCTTCTCGACATAGATACGGTCGCACTCCCCCACCGCCTCAAGCTGACGCGCTTCGTTCTGATCGGCGGCCGACACGCGCACGTACGCCACCCGCTGCCCGCGCGGACGCGCGGCCCGGCGAGCCGACTTCGGAGTAGGCTCCGATCTCGGTTTTGCTTCGACAACGTTCTCCGAGTCCGTCGACTCCACCCGAAAGTTCCAACCCAACTCGTCCCGGCGGCGGAACCGGGTCCGCACGCTCCCGCGGCTGACAATGAGCACCTCCTCGCCACCGTCACCCGAACGGTTCAGCAACGTCCCGATCCGATCAGCCATCGAAAGACCCTT